>DATNNZ010000432.1:0-5959 GCA_035601575.1 Chthoniobacterales bacterium | reverse complement strand
AACGATTACGGCAACTCGGACAAAAATAGAGCCGTTGATCAGGAGCTTACTGTTTAGTGATTTACAAGCGCGAGAGCCGCCTTCGAGCGCGATGGCGATCATGAGGAAGCGATCAAGCGGAGAACACGTTGTTCATGGCCGACCAGATTCTCGGTGCAGTACTGCTGCTGCAGCCGGCAGTCAGTCACTTCTCTTTTCTGCAGGATCCCGAACAGTCCAATCGCTACCTCTTGCATTTCCTGCAGCACGCAACGAGGCCACAATGAAAATACCTATTAACGCTGTGAATAATGGTCCCAGCGTGCAAATCTGACGGTCAGGACAGACAACATGAGCTTCGAAACATTGATGTCCGAATTGCGGGCTCTAAATTCGTCCGTGGAGGCATTCGCAGCGCTCGGTGCCGAATTGCGGCTGCGGTGTGAAGGACTCGGCGGCGATCCGCGTGTGCGCTCGCTGCTACAGGACGTAGTGAATAAAATCAATCCGCAATTATTCGACGGCGTTAACCCGAACCAGGAGCTTGCTGCCCTCGGATTGATCCAGACATCTTTTCGCCAAGCCATCGACCTGTTAGAAAATCCGACGCGTGCGCCGGGGTGGAACTACGAAGATCCTGTCATCCTCGAATCCCAAGGCCAAGTGTCGCGGCTGATCGTACGCGGTATTCAGACGGTTGCGGGGCAGCGAGCAGACATCGGCTCGACGCTGCGACAATCCGGCGCCTTTCTTGACGTCGGCACCGGCGTTGGCTGGATCGCAATCGAGGCGGCCCGCGCCTGGCCGGCTCTGCGGGTGGTAGGCATCGACTATTGGGAGCCAGCGTTGAACCTGGCGCGTAAGAACCTTGCTCAAAGCGGAGTCGGCGAGCGTGTCGAGCTTCGCCGGCAAAGGATAGAGCAGCTCAATGAGGACGCCGTTTTTGCGTTGGCTTGGTTGCCTGGACCCTTTATCGCTGCAAAAACTGTGGTTGTGGCCCTCGAGCGCGTCTTTCGGGCGCTTACACCGGGCGGCTGGCTCGTATTCGGTCTCTATGCGCCACCGCCGAGTGCACTCGGCGAAGCACTCACCAATTTGCGCACCGTGCGTGGCGGCGGTCATCCGTGGACGACAGACCAAGCCAAGGAGCAGCTCCATGCGCTCGGCTTCGAACAGATCGAAACGTTGTCGCCTTCGCCTTCGGTTCTGTTCGTTCTGGGCCGACGCCCGAACTTGCCGAAGTCAATCTGACATAGGCCGAGGAGGGTTACTTCTGAACCTTCCGAAATTGATAGTTGCAGAGTTGTATCGGAAAAGGCGGATATCGGTTCCGGTGTTGCTCGGTCAGCGCGTCCGTGCACGGGGTCTTCAACTCTCGGTGCGCATTCTCTGATTATCTCGTCACTCCTCTCCATCGTAGTACTCCAGATCTTCGGAGCGTATGTAATTCGTTTCGGGTGAGCGCACCAGCCATTTCCGGCTGTCTGGGTAATAGGCAGATTCGCCGATTGGATTATCCGCGACGAGAATATAGAGAATGTCTTCTGTGCTGTTATTGATAATTTGATGTGGCTCGCCCGGTTCGAAAAGAAATGCATCGCCTGTTTCGATCGGTGTTATTCCATCCTGGTGTCGCGCGATTCCTCTTCCGGCAATCACATGATAGAACTCCCATTGGGCGCTGTGAGAATGATAGGGGCAATTCGCTTTGCCCGGAGGAACGCGGCAGATCTCTATATCAAAGGGATGGCGCTTTTTGATGTCCGTCGAAAACGGGTCACGCCCGAGCGCCTGTGAAATGTGTTTGCCTGTCCCGCCGAATTTTCCTTTCGGCGAAGTCCAGGAACGCTCTTCGATATCTTTCGTATTAATCTTGCGCACGACTTGTGTTCCTCTTTTTGCGATGCACCAGACTCTTCGCTCTGGTGGCTCAGGTTAAAAACAAAATACGGAATGAGTTTGAAGCCGTCGATTTGAAGCGCAACACTTGAGTCGGTCGGTTACAAATCGAGGGATGACAGACACCTGGTTCGTTGCGCTCCTGGCCGGGGGCGCTCTGGTAGCGGTTCTCTTACTCTTTCAGAGGCGACTCATCTATTTTCCGCTGCGCTACTCGAGCGCTCAATTGCAGGAGGCAAAATCAATCGGCATCCAAGAAATCAGATTCCAAACATCTCAAGGAAACCAAACCGCCTTCTTCTGGCGAACCGCAGATTCAGCAGCCTCTCCTAAGAATCTCTGGCTGGTGTTCGGAGGCAATGGCGACTTGGCCTTAGGTTGGCTTGACCTGGTGCGCGCTTTTCCTTCGCCATACACCGCCTTCTTGCTAGTCGACTATCCTGGCTACGGAATTTGTCAGGGGAAACCAAATCCCCGAACCATTCTCGAAAACGCCGAAGGAGCACTGCAAACGCTGTTGGAGTGGAAGGGTTGGACCACTGAAGTCGATGCTTTATGTGTCCTGGGACATTCGCTGGGAGGAGCAGCCGCCCTCCAATTCGCGGCAGGACATTCCGTGCGCAAAATCGTGGTGGTTTCTGCCTTCACCTCCATGGACGAAATGGTTCGAAAACAGATTGGCATAACCTTGGGGCCGCTTCTCCGGCACCGGTTCGACAACCTGACTTCCTTGGCAACGATTCTTTCACAGAATCGGGTACCGGAGATTGCAATTCTTCACGGCCAATCAGACGAGATAGTCCCGCTTAGAATGGGTGCTGCCCTGGCACAACTGGATCCGAGTCGAATCAAATTTGCCGTCATCCCGGAAGCCGATCACAATGATATCATTCAGAAAGCTCTCCCGCTGATTCTGCAAACGATGGGATTGCCGGGATAACGGGTCGGCGATCCTGACGTACGCATGAACGAAAAACGGATTCATCAGATTTTTCAGCTGAGTGTCCTGATCAAGGGCGCCTTTGCGGTGATTGAATGCGCTGCTGGTGTCGCTTTTGCTTTGGTCAGCACAAGCTCGATCAAAAACTTCGTCGATATGCTGACCCAAGAAGAGTTGATCGAGAACCCGAACGATTTCATCGCTACCCATTTGCTCGCTGCAGCGCAGAATTTCTCGGTTGAGACTAAGAATTTCTATGCCTTTTATCTATTTAGCCACGGCATTGTCAAACTGCTGCTCGTCATCGGTCTGCTCAGGAACAAACTCTGGGCGTATCCGGCATCCCTGATCATATTGGGACTCTTTATTGTCTATCAGCTTTACCGTTTCTCTTATACGCACGGAGCGGGGTTGATCCTGCTTACCGTGTTCGACATCTTCGTGATGGGCCTGATTTGGCATGAGTACCGTCTCATGCGGCACCATCAGCCGACGAAATAGAGCAAGGAGCCTCTCGGCTATCAGCTATTGGCTATCGGCTATTTGCGATGGCGGCTAAACTCGACCGGTCGTGGGTCGATTATAATTACTAGAAATATCAGGGTCGGGGAACGAGGGTGGGAGACATTCAAACAATCCAATAAATGAACCCGCTGGTCACCCTACCGGCTTACGACGCCATCATAGAGCCGGAAACATTTATCTGGATACTGATTCTGCTGCTTGCCGCTATTGCCGGAGCGGCTGGTTTTGGGTTCTGGCTAGGCCGCCGCTTTGCTAAACCGCAGTTGGTCGCGGAGATCGAAGAACGCAAACAAGCAGAGGAGTCGATGCGAGAGAGTGAAGCATGGCTAAATGCATACTTTGCCGCCTCTCCCAGCGGGATGGCAATGGTGGACCCGCAATTGCGGTATATGAAAGTTAACCAGCCACTGGCGGATATAACCGGGGTGCCGCTTCAATCGCATATTGGTAAAACTATTCGGGAAACCGTGCCGCAGCTCGCTGACATTCTCGAGCCCCTTTATCAGGAGGTGTTCGCGACTGGGAAGCCCATTCTTAACTTCGAGCTGAGTGGAGAGACGAATGCTAGTCCAGGCGAACTGCGTGACTGGCAAATTTCTTACTTTCCCCTGATGGGTGAGGCAGGTGAGCCAAAGGCGGTTGGCTCGATTGTGAATGAAATCACCGAGTGGAAACGGACTGAGGTGGAGCTGCATTACGCTAAAACTGCTGCCGAGGCCGCAAACCAAGCGAAAAGCGAGTTTCTCGCGAACATGAGTCACGAGATCCGAACACCTATGAACGGTGTCATCGGCATGACCGAGCTACTGCTCGGGACTCCGCTCACAAGTGAACAGCGTGACTTCGCCGAGACTATTCGCGTCAGTGCCGATGCGTTGCTCGCAGTCATCAACGACATCCTCGATTTCTCGAAAATCGAAGCAGGCAAGATGATCTTCGAGGAACTCGACTTCGATCTACGCGTAGTGCTCGAGGGGACGCTTGGATTGTTGGCTGAGCGCGCCCAAACCAAGGGACTCGAACTTGCCGGGTTTATCGAGCCCACCGTTCCAGTCCAGTTCAGAGGCGACGCTGGGCGGATCCGGCAGATCCTTACCAATCTCGTGGGCAACGCAATCAAATTCACCGCTGCCGGCGAAGTGACCGTGCGCATCTCGTGCGATACGGAAAGTGAGAGCCACTGCGACCTCCGTTTTCGAGTTAGTGATACCGGCATCGGCATCTCCTCGGAAATACAGAAGCGACTTTTCGAAGCCTTCGGCCAAGGTGACACATCGACAACCCGCAAATTTGGAGGTACCGGTCTCGGCCTCGCGATCTCCAAACAGTTGGCTGAAAAAATGGGCGGCACCATCGGCGTGCTGAGCGTTCCGGAAAAGGGCTCGACATTCTGGTTCACCGTGCGCTTGCAAAAACAGCAAGCGCCTCCGTCCGCTTTGGATGCGAATCGCATATTCATAAACGCACGGGTGCTTATAGTCGACGATAACGCTACCAATGGCCGATTTCTTCACGAGCAGATTGTCGGCTGGAAAATGCGCAGTGCCATCGCCAGCACCGGATCCGATGCGCTCGATTGCCTGCGCAGGGCGGCCCAGGAACGGGATCCTTACCCGCTGGCCATCATTGACCTGGACATGCCGAGCATGGACGGCTGGGCGCTGGCGCGGCAAATCAAGACGGACCCCAAGATTGCCCGCACCCGGCTTATCTTGCTCGCAGGCCTCGGTCAGCGGATCAGTCCGGAAGAACTGCGTGCTGCGGATATTACTGACTGTTGCTCTAAGCCCGTGCGCCAATCCATGCTTTTCGACTGTCTGACCAAAGCCCTGCTCGAGTCACCGGCTACTCTGCAACCTGCGGCTGGATCTTCAGCTGCACCTCGCCCCCAGCCGCAAAAGGCGCGGGTGCTCATTGCGGAAGACAATCCCATCAATCAAAAGGTCGCCTTGGTGCAGTTAGAAGAGCTCGGCTACCACGCGGAAGTCGTACCGAACGGGCTCGCCGTCCTGGAGGCGCTTGATCGCATTTCCTACGATATCATTTTGATGGATTGCCAAATGCCAGAAATGGATGGCTACGAAACCGCTCGGCGTATCCGGACCCGCAGTGGCAACTTTCGCCAGCCCTATATCATCGCGATGACCGCTCACGCGATGTCGGGTGACAGCGAGAAGTGTCTCGAGGCTGGCATGAACGACTATATCAGTAAGCCGATACAGTTGGACGCGTTCGCGGCTGCCCTTGCCCGTGGTTTGTCAAAAAAAGTTGAAACTACTCCGCTCAATTCCTTGAATCTTTAAGATTCAACATGTGCAACATTTGCCGATTACAAACGGTTTTGGATTAGCACACTTCGCCGAGCAATGCGACTGAAGATCTGGATTGCTTACCTCCGAGCTTTTGTTTAGTCGTTAGGAGTGCGTCGCTCAAGCCGATCCCCGGCCATCACGGCTTTGGAAGCCCTCAGGTCGACTAGTGTACCGTCTCACATATAATGATGACGTCGCCGCAGGTCAGTTGGCTGTTTTTCAAGGCGCGAGCGACGAGCATATCTAGATCGATACGTAAGGAGCGAGCAACGCGGAAAAACAGCCAACCGGCCGCGGCCCGGAG
>DATNNZ010000431.1:0-3330 GCA_035601575.1 Chthoniobacterales bacterium | reverse complement strand
AGCTCGAGGGTCACGGGAGTGAGATTCTTCGCGGCGGCTCCCATTATCGCTGCGCCGATTTTGGTTCCACCGGTATAGATCAAATGATCAAAAGGCAAAGCCGCAAAAGCCGCCCCCGTCTCCGGGCCACCCTGCAGAACGATGAATTCGGTTTCGTGGAAGAATTGTGCGACCAACTGGGCCATGAGTGCAGAGGTTCTTGGCGCCAATTCCGATGGTTTCAACATGCATACGTTGCCGGCGGCGAAAATGCTGGCAATGGGTCTGAATGCAAGTGACCAAGGGAAATTCCATGGACTTACAACTCCAACCACGCCCTTTGGCTGAAATTCGACTCGGGCTACCGCGTCGGGGAAAGGAGCTTCATGCAACTCCGGTCCCATCCATTCCCTCAGGTGAATTTTGTTATACTTCAGAGTGTTAACCACGACCAGGACCTCTAAAAGCGATCCTTCGATGCTGCGCCCTCCATAGTCTTCGCTGAGTGTAGCGGCAATCTCATCTTTGCTGTCCACCAGGAGCGTTATCAATCGATCCATGCGGTCGATTCGTGTCGTGTAATCCGGTATTCCGTTCGCGAGCCATGCCTCTTTTTGTTTCGTGAACAAGAGGCGCATGTCCTCTACGTTCAAGTCAACTTTGAAGACTGGGCTCTTTGCTTTGTTAGCGGTAATCATGATTTTTCTTCTTCGTGCGCGATGTATCTCAGATTAGTGATCGGCTAAGCGATTGCGGGCGGGTAGGTGGCGTTTTCGTCAGTGTTGATGACAAGCGGCTCCGGATGTTCTCTCGGCCAAGCGTCCCTTGTCCTTAAATTCGAGTCCGAGCGCAAGTCGGTGTAAGCCGCCGAAGACAAAGAGGGGATTGAGCAAACGATGACCGGCTAACGCGAAAGTTTGTTGAGTATTGGCTTCACCGTTTTGCCGCAATTACCTGAATATTGCAAAATGTTTCTAAGCCTTCCTGGCCAAATTCCACACCGAGACCTGACTCCTTATATGCACTGGCTGGAACGAAGGGATTTCGGATAGCATGCTGGTTAATCCATATAGTCCCGGCTTCTAGTCGACTGGCAACGGTGCGAAGCTGAACCGGATCATTGCCCCAAACGGAAGCCCCCAGTCCATAGGAAGTATCATTGGCGCGGCGAATAGCCTCCTCTAGATTCTTGTATTTGAAAATGGAGCGGATTGGCCCGAACACTTCCTGGGTAACGAAGCTGGAGCCATCTGGAGGATTGTCGAGAAGCGTTACTGGGAAGAAAAGGCCTTCAGTGTTGGTTGGTACACCTCCTCGGAAGAGGACCTTCGCCCCGCTTCGCTTGATCTCCTCCCAGACTGATTGCAGCCGCTTGTACTGCAACTGATTCTGCACGGGACCTAACCTGGTTTGCGGATCAAATCCATCACCTACTTTGGTAGCGCTAGCGATGGCAACCAGTGACTCTGTCACCCTGGAATAGATATCCTCATGAACGTAGAGCCGCTTAAGGCTTATACAACCCTGTCCACTGAGTAAAAACATACTGTCGAAGAGAGCTTGAGCAATTTTTTCCGGCTCGGCATCGGAGAGGACGACCCCGGGATCGTTTCCTCCCAGCTCCAGCGTCACGCGTTTAAGGGTGGCAGCAGCAGATTCCAATACGCGCTTTCCCGTGAATGTGGATCCGGTGAAGGTAATTAGGTTAATTCCCGGATGTGAGGTTATCCAAGGTCCAAGATCATCGCCGCCGGTCAGGACATTGAAGACACCCGGCGGAAGCAAGTCATGAACATAATCTGCGATGCGAAGTACAGTAAGTGGAGTAAATGGAGAAGGCTTAAGGATGACTGTATTACCGGCTAGTAGTGCCGGGAGTACCTTCCCAAACGAAAGTCTGACTGGCAAATTCCATGGGCTGATGGCGCCGACGACACCGATTGGCGTATAACGCTTTGTAACGTGTCCTATCGCTCTGCTTCGTCCGAAGATATCGAGAGACTCTGGCACTTCTTGTTCTTTCTCATGTAATTCCATTTGCATGAGAGCCGGTCCAAACGCTTTGGTAAGCAGATCGATTTCCGACCGTGCTCGAGCTAGAGGGCCGCCCTGTTCTGCGGTAAGAAGCACGCTTAGTTCCGCTGCGTGGTCGCCTATTCTGTTGAGCATGCTAGTCAATATTGCTTTCCGTCGGCTGGTTGGAACTGCACGCCACTCTGAAAATGCGTTTTGTGCGGCACCAACCGCTTTGTCCAGTAGCGCGGAATCTATATCTGGAACAATGGCGAGTTGCTTTGCGGTAGCAGGATTGACGACAGACAACGTTTTGCCAGCGGATACTCTTTTTCCATCGATAATGTTATAAAAACCATTCTCGAGCTTGGCCTTTTTCAACTTGTCGTTAGTTTCTACGTCTACAGAAATTGCATTCATCGTATCTACGTTCTGTTTTCTATTTCGATTGAGTTAGCGTAGGGGGATCTGTTCCGACCGATGAGGGAGGTAAGAGAAATCTTGGCGACGACTTCGATGCCGCTATCCTTGAGGTTTAGCGCAAGCGCATGTCCTTGCCGGAATTGATCAATTGCATCTGCGTTCTAGCGGGAATATTCATTGAACACATTGTGATTCTCTTGCAGAATCGTGTGGTTCTTTGGCAGAGGAGCTTCCTGTGGTTCTTTGGTAGAAAACTGCTTTTCGCATCAAACCAAAGAAGGGAGGCATCGTCGTCGGCGATGGCGTCCGGCCAGGCATCGCAGGATTTATCGAACATACACATCCACTTTCCTAACCCAGCATTGGATCCAGCGCCCGAAAAGCAAATCCTTGATGATTCAGGGTCCAGGGAAACCGGCCACACCTGTGCGCCAGAATGATCGCCATCTTCACGATCGGCGGGACCTGCTCTGTTACTGGACGAGATCTGGCTCGATCTGAGCCACGACAAACCGATTCCTCGGCCTTCGTCCGGACAAAGCGGACGCATGTTGACCGCCCTCCCGGAATAGCGGTGTCAGACGCGAGGTGCCGAAACTATCCGAGGACAGTGGCAAGGGAAGAGCTGGGGCTGACTGTAAGTACTGTAAACTTGCGGGTTTCTTTGCCTCAGGCGATCAGTAGGTCGGCGCAAGCGGAGACAAGATCTGCTCCCAGTTAAAACACCAAATACGAGAGCTTGGACAAAAAATCGCGTAGCCCAAGAATTTTGGCCTCTCGTGCTTTTGACTTAGTAGACAAGGTGAGAACTACAATGAAATACCCGAACAGTATTCCTCTCTGGCACGCAAGCGGAGAACTCTTTCCTGGCAATGCCCTTTGTCAGGTTGTTCTCTCGAGCGCCGGCACCAAATG
>DATNNZ010000430.1:0-10961 GCA_035601575.1 Chthoniobacterales bacterium | reverse complement strand
TGAACAATTGGGCAGCTATTGCGACGGCTGAAACGAAGCTTCTGATTCGGGTTGGTATTGAAGGAGATTTTCAACCGGGTGGAGCGCCACGGCCTCTCCAAGTAACCTATTGATAAATGCAGAAGATTCAGATCCTCTTCTAACGTCCGGCGGCTATAGCGCAGGTGAGAAGACTAGCTCGGATCCAAGATCGACTGGTCAGCAAGATCGTGCAGCGCGCCGTAGAGCATTTAGATACGAAAAAATCACAGAGGTAGTCGCGATTCGGCAGCCGCCAGACGAAGTCAGGAGCAAGTCCCTACCGCAATTCTCTTCTCCAACGTGCTCTCCTTGAGTCATCGGTGCACGCTGGATTGCTTCCGGGCGTCGCAAGCGACGCACCCTTCGTCATAAGGGATTCCTCTCGAATAGATTCCGGATTTCGCAATCCGAAATTTCGCGTTTCTCGTTCATGCCCAGGGTGTACCTACCGTAATCAAAAAACCGGCTCAGGTCGTCCTGGCCGGCTGTTTGCAAATGCTATTCTTCGGGGCTAGTGCGCCAAAACGAATGCGACCGGTAGGTTATAGGTACCGTTAGTCGTTGGAGCAGCTTGCCAGTTACCGCGAATCCACCGTTCTGCCGCCGAAGCCAAGAGGCTCGGCCCATTGGCGTGAACACTGGTTATTGTGCCGTTTGATACCACGATCGTGGCAGTGACATTCCCGCTAATATGCAGTTGCAAGGCCTGCGGCGGATACTGCGGTTTCGGATTGCGAATCCACAAGCCACTGCGTGGCCCACCGTTACCCGTTCCGCCGACTACTCCGTTGGCGAAACCTTTCTGCAGACCAGGAGTGGCAGCGGCGTTCGGATTGGGGCTGGATTTAGGCTTCTCCGTCTTGGGTTTCGGCGTAGGCTGGGGCTGGGCCGGCGGCGCCGGGGTCGGCGTTGCTTCCGGTAGTTCAAATTCCGGCGGCTTATCAAGCGGTGGCGGAGTCGGTTCCGGCTCCGGCGGCGGTGTTGGCTGAGCATCGGGCGGTTGTTCTTCCGGCGCGTCCGGGCTCCCGAGCGGAGGCGCGTCGTTCATATCCGCCTCCGTCAGCATGATCGGCGTGCTGTTAGTCGGCAGATGAATCCAAAAGCCTGCAACCCCGGCGGCCACGTTCAGGAAAAGTGAAAACAGAAGAAACCAGATGATCGGCGCGCCATCGCGGCGACTTCGTCGGATGCTATTGGGCATACAACACCTCTCGTCGATTCAGAATTACTAAGGGCCAGGCGGTTTGCTCGGTGGCGGAGGGGCACCTCCACCGGTAGTCGGAGCTCCACCTCCGGCGGCGGCGTTCGGTTTGACCTCGAGACCAACCTTCTGGATACCGGCGGTGCGAAGCGAATCCAACACAAACATTACCGTGTCATAATTCGCACCCTTATCGGCGCGAAGATAGATCCGGACCTCGTGATTCTTGCTGTAGAGATCTTGGAATTTAGATAGGACCTCTTCGCGCGGAACCTTCTCCTTTTCGAAATAGATATCCATCAGCGCGTCGATACTGACGATAATGAAATCTGGCTTCGTATTTGGCTGGGCGCTGGTGGCGGTCGGCAACGCGACGTCGATCGCCTTCATATTAATCATCGTCAAGCTCACCAACATAAACGAGGCGAGCAAGAAGAACATGATATCGATCAGCGGAATGATCTCGAGCCGAGCCTTCCTAATTAGAACTGGCGAACTGTGACTACTCCCGTGCATCTTGGTTAACGTCGAGGTTGGCGTTCTTGAACCGTATTAATTAGAACTGGCGAACTGTGACTGCTCCCGTGCATCTGGGACGACGTCGAGGTTGGCGTTCTTGAGCCGTAGCGAGTTGATCATGATGAGTATGTTGTGGCACGTCGACTCGAGCTCGAACTGAAGCTTGACCAACTTGGAGTTGTAAAAGTTAAAGAAAATCAGCGTGAAAATGGCGATTCCTAGACCGCACGCGGTAGCAATGAGCGCCTCACCGATACCACCGGAGACCGCAGCCGGGCTCAGCCCGCCTTCGTTCACCGCATTAAACGCCGACATAATACCGGTCACCGTACCGAGTAGCCCAAGCAAGGGAGCCAATGTGATCGTGGTATCCATGACCGACATGAAACGGCCAGCTCGTTGAAGTTCCGCTCCGCGAGCCACCTCCAACGCTCCTTCGATTGAGGTATGGACATGGTTCAGACCATTCCACGCGGTACGCACCAGCGGATCTTTGGACGTACGTCCGAGATTAGCCGACGCGGCGATATTTCCTTGCTCGAGCGCCGCATACATCTGATCGAGTCGATTGGGATCGCGGCGGGCGCCTTCAATGATCCAGAAGACAGTACGTTCCAAGATTACCGCGATCGCGACAATAAGCACGGCCACGATTGGGTACATAACAATGCCGCCCTTAAAGAACCATTCCAACAGGAAATTACCTTTAGCCCACCCGGGAACGAAGCGTCCCACGACGGTCTGGGTATCGCCGGCGGCAACGACGAAGGGAGCGAGTTTTACTAGAAAACTGACCATAGTTTGATTGATTGAGGTAGAAGACTTGAGTTACCCTGCGCTTCGAATACAGCTATTCGCTTTGTCTATTTGGCAGGCGTCGTTTACAAGCAGGATGCTTGCCAATCTTACTTGCGCGTGCGCCGGTTGAGCCAACTGGATCATTACAGGGAAGTATCCGCATTTTGCAGGCCATCAGGATACGACGTAACCGTACGATATCCTTGAACACGTAAGCCGTCAAAGTGACTCTTTTCGACCAGCCTGCAACTATTTTTTTGACCTCGGCTCGAAATTGGATCGAAAGCGTTAGACCAGGAGTTCGTTTGAAACGATAAGCACGATCGACTGAGACTGTGGAATCGTTAGGTCGATTCCCCGGCAACAACGAAAATCTTCACTAGCTGTTCCGCAGCGTCCCGAGGTGACTAGCAATCTGCTCGTGCAAATGCTCCGTTAGTGTCGCGCCAGGGAGTCGATCGACGACTTCATTAAGGAATCCTTTCACCACCAGAGCTTTTGCAACTCGCTCCGGAATACCGCGGCTAAGCAGATAAAAAAGTTCCTCCGGTTCGATCTGACCAGAGGTGGCGCCGTGCGTACAGCGCACGTCATCAGCCAGAATTTCCAGACCAGGCATCGAGTTGGCCTCGGATTCGTCGCTCAACAACAGATTTCGGACTTTTTGGTAGGCATCGGTTCGATGTGCGCCTGGCTCGACCTTGATCAATCCGGAAAAGATCGTGCGGGCTCGATTGCTCAATGCGTTTTTGTAAAGCAGATCGCTGGTGGTGTTCGGTTGGAGGTGGTCCTGGAGCGTGCGCTGATCGAACTCCTGATCTCCACTGGCAACAGAGATAGAGAGCATGTCACTTCGGGCGCCGCTGCCGATCATCCGGCTGACGCTTTCCAGACGCGAATACCTCCCTCCGAAATTGAGCGAGAGATTAAGTACTGAGGAGTCGCGGTCAGCGGCGGTGGAATTAATCTGGATTGAAACAAAATCACGGCTCCAGTCCTGAGTGCTGATATACGTGAGATGAGCGCCTGGGCGGGCAACGAGGTCATTGACGCCGCAGCCAAAGCCTTCCCGACTCTCGCCGATGGAAACAAAATTCTCTAAAAGCGTGACTTTGCTCCCCTCTTCGGCAATCACCAAAGTGTGCGGGAAAACCGCAACATGATCACTGCCAACGAAGTGAAAAACCTCGAATGGCTGTGCGACCTCGACATGACGCGGGATTAAAACGACAGATCCGGATCGCACAGAAGCTTTGTGTAGAGCAGCAAATTTGCGGGAACCGAGACGAACGGGTTGAGCCATGAAATGTTCGCGCAGGAGTTCGGGATGTTCCTCCAAGGCTCTTTCCAAGGGGAGAAACAGGACCCCGCGATCGAGGAGCTGACGATCAAAAACTTCGCAGGAGATCAGCCGTTCGTTCACAAAAATCAGACGCCCAGCCGGATCGCCAAAGGTTCGTCCGCTCAGGAACTGAGGATCCCATTCACTCCATTCGGAAGCGGGCTGGTACGAATTGAGCACGAGATTCTTGATGGAAGAGAATCTCCAGAGTTCATCGGTCCGAGCCGGCAGGGGTTCGGACTCGAACTCCTTCCAGGCATCGGCCTGTAGTTTGGCGAACCATTCAGGCGCCGCGGTCCAGTCCCGCGGCGCAGATACAATCGTAGAAACGTCAGCAGAGGTGCTCAGCATCCAGTATCCCTTTTCCGGACCAGCGGTTTTTAGCCGACTGAACCTTCCATCTCGAGATCGATCAGACGCTTCAGTTCGACGCTATATTCCATCGGAAACTGGCGCACGAGATCGTTGACAAATCCATTCACCGCGAGGCTCATTGCCTGGCCTTCGCTCAGGCCGCGCTGCCGCATATAAAAGATCTGCTCGGCGCTGATTTGGCTGACCGACGCTTCATGTTGGGTAGCGTTACCGGTCCCGCGAACGCTAATGGCCGGGTAGGTATCGGTCCGGCTTCGAGCGTTGATTAACAGCGCGTCGCATTCCGTGTTGTTTTTGCATCCTTTCAGATGTTTCGGCACGTGAACCAATCCTCGATAGGTCGCACGTCCTTTCCCAACACTGATACTCTTGGATACGATGTTGCTGGTCGTCTCGTCAGCAGCATGAATCATTTTCGCGCCGGTATCCTGATGTTGTCCGTCGCCGGCTAGTGCGATGCTGATGACTTCTCCACGCGCCTTGCGACCTTTCAAGACCACTCCAGGGTATTTCATCGTCAATCGCGACCCGATGTTACAATCGATCCACTTGATTTCCGCTTCTTCCATCGCCAAACCACGTTTGGTTACCAGATTGAAAACATTCGGAGCCCAATTCTGCACCGTCACATACTGAATTTTTGCGCCTTTGAGTGCGACCAATTCGACGACCGCAGAATGGAGAGTGGCAGTAGTAAACTTCGGCGCGGTGCAGCCTTCCATATACATCACCTCGGAACCCTCGTCCGCGATGATCAAGGTGCGTTCAAATTGCCCGAAATTCTCCGCGTTGATCCGGAAGTAGGCCTGAAGCGGATGCTTCACCTTCACGCCCGGAGGCACATAGATAAAGCTTCCACCGCTGAAGACGGCGCTGTTGAGCGCGCTAAATTTATTGTCTGCAGTCGGAATGACTTTACTGAACCATTTTCGGAAGATCTCGGGATATTTTTTTAATCCTTCCGTACTTCCGACAAAGATCACGCCTTGGTCCGAGACCGCCTTCTTGATGTTGGAATAAACCGCTTCGCTATCGAACTGTGCCTCTACTCCAGCCAGAAACTTTCGTTCGCTCTCCGGAATTCCCAGCCGTTCGAAGGTCCGTTTCATCTCTTCCGGTACATCCTCCCACGAACGCTTGGGCGCGTCGCCCGAAGCCAGATAGTACCGGATGACATCGAAATTGATTTCGTTGAGTTCGTTGCCAGCCCAATGGGTAGGCAGCGGTTTGCTCTTAAAAACCTGATAAGCGTTCCTGCGGAACTCGCGAATCCAGTCCGGCTCTTCTTTGGCGTCGACGATGTAATCAATGGTCTTTTCGGTCAGACCAACGCCGGCGTCTCGTACATGCTTTACCTCGTAGGAAAAGTCGCCGATGTCGCGATTGACGTCGATCGTGTTGTTCGCTGTACTCATAGTGCTATTTGCTTTTACTAACTCTGAAAATCCCTCGCTCCTAATTGGTCGCCACGGCTTCGTCGGGCTCGCGGAGCCATTCGTAACCCTTGGCCTCCAGCTCGAGCGCTAATTCCTTGCCGCCGCTTCGTACGATGCGGCCGCGGGCCATTACATGAACAAAATCAGGGATAATGTAATTCAAGAGCCGCTGGTAGTGCGTGATTAAAAGGATGCCGAGGTTCGGACCGCGCAGCTGGTTCACCCCTTTGGCCACCACCTGCAAGGCATCGATATCGAGCCCGCTATCGGTTTCATCCAGTACGGCGAAAGCAGGTTCCAACATCGCCAGCTGCAAAATTTCGTTTCTCTTCTTTTCTCCGCCGGAGAACCCTTCGTTCACCGATCGAGCTGTGAATTCGCGGCGGATCTCTAAAAGATCCATCTTCTGATAAAGACGCTGATAAAAATCGGTAGCATCCAGTTCTTCCCCATCCGGCAACCGAGATTGCAATGCAGCTCGGAGGAAATTCGCATTGCTCACGCCGGGGATTTCAATCGGATATTGGAAGGCCAGAAACAGACCTTTTCGTGCGCGTTCATCTGCCTCCATCTCCAGAATGCTCTCGCCATCTAAAAGGATGTCGCCTTCCGTGACCTCATAGTCCGGATGACCTGCCATCACTTTGGCTAATGTACTCTTGCCGGACCCATTCGGGCCCATCACAGCATGCACCTCTCCTTTACTGAACTCGAGGTCCACTCCTCGAACGATCTCCTGACCGTCGACCGAAGCATGCAGATTTTTGACTACAATCGAACTCATAAATTCATTCCGAACATTTTGGGCAGGTACCCCGCAAATTTACGTCTGCGTGTGATACTTTAAACCCGGGCGGGAGATCCCAGCCATTTCCCATAGTGATGTTTACATCATGAACCGAACCGCATCGCTCACAGAAAAAATGTGAATGCTCCATGAGATTTGCGCAATAACGGGTAGGAGCGCGATCCAGGTTCACCTGCTTCACCAAACCAGTTGCGACCAGTGCTTCCAGACAATTATAAACGGTGCCCAGCGAGATCGAAGGGACATGTTTCTTTGTGCGCAAAAAAACCTCCGTGGCAGTCGGATGATCCGGCTTCTGCGTCAGCACGCCTAATACTTGTTCGCGCTGCTTGGTGAGCCGGATACCGCTGGCTGCCAGTCGCTGGAATATTTGGCCAGGAAGCTTCACTGAAGCAGCATTGCCCGCAACGAGAATGATATCAAGAATTATTCTCAATAAGCGCCGTTCTCCCTAGGGAGATTAGATTTTATACCCCGGTAAGAAAGGTATAAATTCCGAGAGAAAAATGATTAGGTGTCATTAATCATCGGCAACCGCTGAGGAGTAGCTTCTGAATCACTGTCGAACCCTAGCCACCGTTTGCTCTGCGTTTGACATTTTTTCATTCGCGGCTAGCCACGAATGGTGTTGCGATACCTTTCTGACATTCGCGTTTGGATTTCTCTCATGCTCTTAGGCGCAAGCTTAGCCGCTTGCGAACGTCACCCGGCCAGCCAACTCGAAGAGCAACCCGCTCCATCGGCCAAACCGGAAGCCAAAAAAACAGCGAACGCCGCCGCTAATCCCTCGGCTACGCCGAAGACTTATTTTCCACAGCATTCGTGATTCCTGAGTTTCGCGCTAGATTGGATGGAATCAGCAACTCTCTAGGCGATGGAAAGACCCGGAAATTTGTCCGAAACGAGATCAGTCATTGGTGGCTGGCGAGACGAGATTCAAAATCGGTATCGGAGCTTTAGAGCCGCACTGCGCGGGTTCGGTTGGCTGATTCTGAGTGAACGGCATTTTCAACTGCATCTCGTGGCGGCGGTGGCCGCAACCTTATTTGGCCTGATTTTGGGGCTTACTGGCGTCGAATGGGCGATCCTGGTAGTGACGATCGGTTTGGTGCTGGTCGCGGAAGCTATCAATACCGCGATAGAACACACCATTGATCTGACCGTTCGCCAGATTCATCCGCTGGCTCGAACCGCGAAGGATATCGGTGCCGCTGCGGTGCTCATCGCTGCCGCAATCTCCGTCTTAGTCGGGTGTTTTTTGTTTCTGCCGAAGCTCATCGCCTTGTTTCATCGGTAAGAGAGGGGTAGCGGCGACTAGCTTGTCCGACATAGTCTGGCTTTCAGCTGGCGGGCTGTTGCATTGAGACGACGTCGGATCCCACCAACTACCTTGTCGCGGCGAACCTAAAAATCCAAGCGGACTGGCGTCAGCGTGCTCAACGCCGCTCAAGTTCAAGACCGCATCTACCGACCCGCCAAACGCGTGCAAAATGCGATTCGCTCTCCTCGTATGGCTCACACGTCCGACCTCGCTCGCGCTCGGTGACGTGTATCGCCCTACCCGCCAGGCGATTCGCCAACTGCAACTCTGCTGATGTGAAGAGGCGAAAGATACTGGGCTGTGTCGTCGTCGAAGAAGACAATGACCCGTCGCCCGGTGGGCGAGATGACCGCGTGGTCAACCGTCGGTATCCTAACGACTCCCCCATCTGTACAGTAGACCGAGAATGGAACGAAGGGCCTCTCAGCTAGCAGTCTTCGGATATCCGCAATCACGCTGGCAATCTTAATCATCTTGTGCAGCAAGGCAAGATCGATCATAACATAGAACAGACATGTTGTTTGACAGAGGATCAGCCCTGACTGGGAGGCATCAAAATCCCGGAAACTGTGGGCGAAGATCTTGATCCCCCAACCCATTCTAAGAACAAGTCCAGGAGCGCTGGTCCCCTACCAGGCTTTACGGCTGATAGTCGAACAAATTCAGCTGCGGCTTCGGTTCGTCCGACGACTTTGGTTTCGACCGGGATCTTTTGGCTTCGGCTAGTCGCGGCTTTCCTTGAGCGTTCAACTCACTGGCTTCAAGGTTCGAGAGAATCTCTTTGGCGCGATCGATCACGCTGGAGGGCAATCCGGCCAAGCGAGCTACTTGGATTCCATAACTCTTATCGGCCGGACCACGCTGGATCTTGCGCAGAAAGATGATGCGATCGTTCCACTCGCGAACCGCCACATTGTAGTTCTTTACCCCGGAACAAACCGTCTCGAGGTCGGTCATTTCATGGTAGTGGGTCGCGAAGAGCGTACGCGCGCCAATGATGTCGTGCAGATGCTCTGCCACACTCCAAGCAATCGAAAGACCGTCAAAAGTCGATGTCCCACGGCCGATCTCATCCAGGATCACCAAGCTGCGATCGGTCGCATTGTTGACGATGTTTGCAGTTTCATTCATTTCCACCATGAAAGTGGATAGGCCGCGCGCTAGATCATCGGAAGCGCCGACCCGAGTAAAAATTCGGTCGACCATCCCGATCTCGGCAGATTTGGCCGGCACATAGCTCCCAATCTGCGCCATCAACACAAGTAATGCGATCTGGCGAATGTAGGTGGACTTACCGGCCATGTTCGGTCCGGTGATCAGCATCAATCGGTGTTCACCGCCGTCGAGCAAGCAATCGTTCGGCACAAATTTTTCGTCGGTTAGGTTCTGGTCGAGAACCGGATGCCGGCCATCCGTGATTTCGATACGCTTCGTGTCGGTGAGCACCGGACGGCAATAGCCAAAGAGACGGGCGGTTTCCGCGAACGCAGATAATACGTCGAGCTGAGCAATTGCGCGCGCCGTCTCCTGAAGTTCACCTAACCGTTCCAAGGTCTGCTCACGCAGCTTCAAGAACAGCTGATACTCAAGCTGCTTTGACCTCTCATCCGCACCGAGAATCTTTGCTTCAAATTCCTTTAACTCCGGAGTGATGAAACGTTCACCGTTCACCGTGGTCTGTTTGCGAACATAATCGGCCGGGACCGCGGAAAGATTCGTGTTGGTGACCTCGATGAAGTATCCGAATACCGAATTAAAGCGGACTTTCAGAGACTTAATCCCGGTCCGCTCGATTTCGCGTTGTTGGAGTGCTGCAACCCATTCCTTGCCACTCGTGGATGCACTTCGCATTTCATCCAATTCCGAATCGTAACTGACTCGGAAAATTCCTCCCTCCTTCAGAAAAGCCGGCGGTTCGTCTACTATCGCTTGGGTCAGCAGTTCCAAGAGATCGGGTAAAAGATGAATTTGCGCTTCCAGCTCGGCGCAAAGCCCATCACCAGCCAGTGCCGCCCGATTCAACATTGAGAGATGCTGCCGAAGGTCCGGTAGCACTTCCAGTGAACTCCGAATGGCGGCGAGGTCACGAGCGTTTCCACTACCTTGGCTAATGCGGCCCAGCGTGCGTTCGATGTCGCGTACTGCGCGCATCGTTTCCCGGCAGGCGTTCAAGAGAAAGGACTGGTCCAGCAATAGGCCGATCAGATCTTGGCGTCGTCGGATAGTGAACACATTTCTGAGCGGCTTCAGAATCCATTGCCGAAGCAGGCGCGCGCCCATAGCGGTAGCTGTTCGATCTAAAGCTCGGAGAAGACTGGTATCGCGCGTGCCAGAGCGAGATCCGACAAGTTCAAGATTTTGTTGGCTCGCAAGATCGAGTGCGACGGCCTCGTCCGGCAGAAAGACCCCGAGGCTGCGAATATGGTCAACGGAGCGTCGCAGCTGATGTTTGAGATAGTGGATCACCGCGCCGGCAGCACCGATTGCAGCTGGCATTTGTCCGCAACCGAAACCATTGAGCGACTGCACCTTGAAGTGGTCGCGAAGCAATTCAGCAGCTTGTTCCGGCTCGAACGTGTAACCGTCGTACGGCGACGCTCGCGGCACCCCGAAATCTGCGGCATCGGAGATTATAGTCTCGGCCGGAGCGAATCGCGCCAACTCATCTTCTACAGCCAACTCGCCGGGCAGCTCGGCCACTCGAAACTCGCCGGTGCTCACGTCGATTAATGCCAATCCGAAGCGATTCTTCGTTCGGTTGACTGCCGCCAAGAAGTTGTTTTGGCGAGCTTCCAGCAACTGGAAATCGCTGATTGTGCCCGGACTCACTATCTGGGAGATCTGGCGTTCAACGATCTTACCGGGTTGCGGTTCGCTCACCTGATCGCAAATCGCGACTCGGTGACCGGCTTTGATCAGCTTCCCGATGTAGCCTTCCGCCGCATGAAAAGGTACGCCGCACATCGGCATGCCGTTGCGTTTGGTAAGAGCGACGTTGAGAAGTTCAGCCGCCAGCTTCGCATCCTCGAAAAAGAGTTCATAGAAGTCGCCGAGGCGAAACAGCAGGAGCGTGTTTGGTGGCAGCGTACGCCGGATGCTTTGATACTGCTGCATCATCGGCGTAAGAGACATGGTTCGGA
>DATNNZ010000429.1:0-13842 GCA_035601575.1 Chthoniobacterales bacterium | reverse complement strand
CGCCAATGCTAATCAACAGAAAAACGGCCCACACTCTCCATTGAGAACTGGGCAGACCAACCAAAACTTGTAACCTCAAACAACAAAAGTGTTACCGATGTCCTGAACCTGAAGTGTTACCGATGTCCTGACCCAACCTCGCTAATCACCTCTCACCTCTCACCTCTCACCGTTCCCGGCGCTACCGGCGTTCCGACGCTTACTCCGACCGCGCTGCCGGTTCGGGACAGTTGCGCTTCACCAGTTCTGCCGCCGTGGGTTCGTCCACGATCAACTCGGTCATCAGTCGGCCATGCAAGGCTGCGCACAATCCATCGACCTTGCCAAGGCCCGAGACTACGCAAAGTGCATGCTTGGCCTTTTGGGTAATTGTCAAATCCGGTCCGCTGGCCCGACTATTGATCGGAATATCGTGGAAGCTACCATCGGCGCGGAAGAAAACCGTGGCGATATCGCCAACCGCACCCGCCTTCTTCAATTCGCGAAAATCGCGCTTTTCCAAATAGCCGCCGACATAAACATGACTGGGAACCCGCGCGCCAAATGCGCCTATGCTGTACACGAGCAGATCGGCGCGTGCGATCATTTTCAGGATCCGCTGCACGGAGCGTTCCCGCAGCATTGCCACCTTGGTCTCCAGATGATCAAAAAAAGTTGGGACGGGAAAAAGATGAGCTCGAGCTCCATAATTCAACGCGAAGCGGCTATAGATTTCGCCGATGTAAAAATTATTGAATGCCAGAATATTGGCCGAACCATTGAGCTGGACCAGGTCAACGTTCTTGCACGGCTTTGGCAACAGGTGACGCGATATTGCATCTAAGGTAGTTCCCCAGGCTATTCCGACGGTCATCTCCGAATGAATGAGTCCATTGAGATGGTTAGCGGCAAAATTGGCGACCCGTTCCAGCCATTCATCCTCGCGCGAATTAACTGGAACGGGAATTACCCTCACCTGAGCGACCCCGAATTGCTTCTGGATCACGTGTTCGAGCTTTTGCGGATGAGCCAGCGAATCGTGAATGCGGATTTCAACCAAGCCACTCGAACGCGCAAAGCTGAGCAGGCGCGAGACTTTGGGACGCGAAAGCTTTAATTCGGTAGCAATCGCTTCGGTGGTTAAACCCTGATAGTAATAGAGGCGGGCGACCTGAACCGCCGAAGCCCGCTGTTGCTCTGAGGGAGACATCTTGGTTTCGGACCTTATACCATGGTAAGGCCGTCCGTCGAGAGAAGTGAACAAAAGTTCAAAGTCATTGACAAACTGTTCACTGTACGATAAACCCACACAATCGGAGCCACCCTCCCCCAGTCTGGTGTGGTCTAACCGCCCGTTTGCGGCTCGACCAAAACCTTCGGTTCACAGCTGGGTCGGCCTAGCTCCCTAACCCACCCAAAAAAGTAACCTGAAGCTGGACGGCACCCGCAACGGTGCCACTCGGCGATTCGGATTTTTCGAGATTATTGGCTCAGCTGACCGTAACCTGAAAGGTCCAATTAAACACCCCCCAGGCATCTATATATGGACATCTTCCTTCCAGAACTGATCGGCACCATGCTGCTGATTATCTTCGGCGACGGAGTCGTTGCAAACGTCGTATTAAGTAAGACGAAAGGACAAAACTCCGGTTGGATCGTCATCGCGACCGGTTGGGCCATGGCCGTCGTCGTCGGCGTCTATGCCGTTGCCGGATACACCGGTGCACACATTAACCCGGCTGTAACCATCGGTCTCCTTGCCATCGGCAAAGTAACTTTCGGCAAGGCCGTCCTCTACATCCTTGGTCAGTTTGCCGGTGCCTTCATCGGCGGCGTTATCGTCTGGCTTGCCTATCATGAGCATTTTGCTGCTACCGAAGACAAAGGCCTAAAATTGGCCGTCTTCTGCACCGGCCCAGCGCTTCGTACGCCCGGTTGGAACCTTCTCACCGAAATTATCGGTACGTTCACCTTAGTGTTTGGCGTGCTCTCCATGCTCTCGACTCGCAACCTCGTGGAACACACCGGTCTAGCTCCGGCTTTAGCTCCTTTTATTGTCGGACTGTTGGTCTGGGCGATCGGTTTATCGCTCGGTGGTCCGACTGGATATGCCATTAACCCGGCGCGCGATCTTGGTCCGCGCATCGCTCATGCTGTACTGCCGATACCGGGGAAAGGTGACTCCGATTGGGGCTATTCGTGGATCCCCGTCGTCGGTCCCGTCATCGGTGGCATCTTGGGAGCTTTGATCTATACTTGGACTTTAGGATCATTTCCCACTCCTACTACGTAAACTCCCCAATTAGAACAGTCACTATATGAAGTATCTACTTGCTCTTGATCAGGGCACCACCAGTTCACGCGCGCTCGTCGTCGATCATGACGGGAAAGTCGTGGCGGTCGCACAAAAAGAATTCACTCAGATCTTTCCCCAGCCCGGGTGGGTCGAGCATGACCCAAAAGAGATTTGGGCCAGCCAGATTGGAGTGGCTGCCGACGCTTTAAGTCGTGCGGGCGCCTCCGCCAAAGATGTCGCCGCGATTGGCATCACCAATCAACGCGAAACCGCCGTGGTGTGGGATCGCAAGACCGGCGAACCAATTCATAACGCGATCGTTTGGCAAGATCGTCGCACCGCGCCTTTCTGCGACAAGCTGCGCGCGGCCGGACATGCAAAAGTGATCCAAGAGAAATCTGGGCTCGTGATCGACGCCTACTTCTCCGGCACCAAAGTGAACTGGCTGCTCGACAATGTTCCCGGCGCTCGCGAAAAAGCAAATCGCGGCGAACTGGCATTCGGCACCATCGACTCCTGGCTGATTTGGAAACTCACGGATGGAGCGGTTCATGTCACGGACGAAAGCAACGCTTCCCGTACTCTTTTCCTCAACCTGCACACCAAGCAGTGGGACGATGAGTTGTTAGGCATTCTGAACGTTCCACGATCCGTTTTACCGGAAGTGCGTAGTTCCAGTGAGGTCTACGGAAAAGCCAAAGGTACACTGGAGGGAATCCCGATTGCGGGTATCGCGGGTGATCAGCAGTCGGCTCTGTTCGGGCAGGCCTGCATGAAACCGGGTATGGCCAAGAACACCTATGGAACCGGCAGCTTCATGCTGATTAATACCGGCAATGAAGCCGTACCGTCGAAAAACAATATGTTAACCACCATTGCGTGGCGATTCGGTAACGAGAAAACCGTATACGCACTGGAAGGCAGCGTCTTCATCACTGGTGCGGTCGTGCAGTGGTTACGTGATGGGCTCAAGATCATCCGTACGTCAGCGGAAGTGGAAGAGTTGGCCTTATCGGTTCCCGATAACGGCGGCGTCTACCTGGTTCCGGCGTTTGTCGGATTGGGAGCTCCGCACTGGGATGCGTATGCACGGGGCACAATCGTTGGTCTGACCCGCGGTTCAACCTCGGCTCATATCGCACGCGCGGCCTTAGAGGGGATAGCATACCAAGTGGCGGATGTTCTGCTTGCCATGGAGGCGGATTCTGGCGTTAAGCTGGCTGAGCTCCGCGTCGATGGTGGCGCTGCCGGCAACAATCACTTAATGCAATTCCAGGCAGACATTCTAGGAATTCCGGTTGTGCGCACTGCCAATCCCGAGGCAACCGCGTTCGGCTCTGTGTATCTCGCCGGGTTGGCCGTAGGCTTCTATAAATCGACCGACGAAATCGTTGCTCAATGGGCTTCGGATCGCACTTTCGAGCCCAAGATGTCAGCCGATCAACGACAAAAATTGCAAGCTGACTGGAACAAAGCTCTGGGCCGCGCCAAGGGCTGGCTCAGTTAGAGTTGTGACCAGGGAGGTTGCTATACAGGCAATCTCGGACCGCTCGCAGGTCTGGGATTGCCTCGTCATCGGGGGCGGTGCCACCGGGCTCGGCGCCGCTCTAGAGGCTGCGTCGCGCGGGTATCGGGTTCTACTGGTCGAGAGATATGATTTCGCCAAAGGCACATCCAGCCGATCGACCAAGCTCGTACACGGGGGCGTTCGTTACCTCGAGAAGGGAGACATTGCACTCGTTCGTGGAGCGTTACACGAACGCGGTCTATTGTTGCGGAATGCGGCCCATCTGGCTCATCCGTTGGCGTTCATTATTCCTGCCTATCACTATTGGCAGCTGCCCTTTTATGGCACCGGCCTAAAAATTTATGACGCCCTGTCGGGCAAACTCTCCTTAGGAAAATCGCGCGTCCTCACCAGAAAAAAAGTGGTTTCTGAGCTGCCCAACGTTGAGACATCCGGACTCAAGGGCGGAATTGTTTATTTCGATGGCCAGTTCGATGATTCCCGGCTGGCGATTTCTCTTCTCCGCACCATCCAGGACCAGGGCGGGTATGCCGCCAACTATGCCGAAGTGGTATCTCTCATTAAGTCCAATAACAAACTTAGCGGGGCGGTGATTCGGGACACGGAGACCGGACAAGAGTACTCCGTTCGTGCGAAAATGATCATCAACGCTACCGGGATTTTCACCGATGCCGTTCGGGACTTGGATGACCCGCAAGCGATCGACATCATTGCGGTGGCTCAGGGCTCTCATCTAGTCCTGCCGGAAAAATTTCTCAAAAGTAAATCGGCTTTAATGGTACCAAAGACTTCGGATGGTCGAGTTCTCTTCGCCATTCCCTGGCACGACCGTCTGGTGGTTGGAACAACCGATTTCAGTGTCCCCAAGCCGCTGGAAGAACCCCAAATCCAACGCCATGAGGTCGATTTTATTCTTTCCGAAGCCGCTAAGTATCTGGCCGAAGATCCGACCGAAAGCGACGTGTTAGCCTGTTACAGCGGGCTTCGTCCCCTGGTGAAGCACGCTGGCGCTAAGAGCACGGCTGCGCTATCTCGCGATCACACCGTGCTCATCTCTGAGTCCGGTTTGGTAACAATTACCGGTGGAAAATGGACGACCTATCGTCACATGGGAGACGATTGTTTGAACCACGCCGAAGAGGTGGCTGGTTTCGAGCGCAGATCATCGAAGACCGCGGATTTGAGTCTCCACGGTAACTCGGCCGCTCCAGAGATCTTTGCTTCACCGGAGCATCTCGCGGTGTACGGAACTGACCGAACAAGCATCGAGGAAATGGCCAAGACCGACGCGAAAGCGGGCGACCGGCTACACGCTCGTTTGCCTTATCTGACCGCCGAGGCAGAGTGGGCCATCGACCACGAAATGGCACGAACAATCGAAGACGTATTGTCGCGCCGGACTCGAGCGCTTCTCCTCGACTCTAAGGCGGCGGAGGAAGCAGCGCCTCGGGTAGCTCGACTCTTGGCCGAAAAATTGTCACGCGATGCCGCTTGGGAAGCCAAACAAGTCCAACAATTTTCCGAGCTGGCCAAGCACTATTCACTCAATTAAGGGTTAGAAGGTCGCGATTACCGACCGGTCCCCCCGCCGTTTCCATTTATCTTTTGGTTGAGATTGCTTTCTCCCGCGTTAAGGCTGCCTGATGCGGGCAGCAATGTTCTCACTCATTTGGTTGGCCTGCATTGCACTAGCAGAAGCCCAGACTGCGGCACCAACGCCGACCGCTAGCCTGTCGCCAAAAACCGTGGTCGAAGCCGTTGCCGATCCGAGCAAAGCCGAGAGTCAGAACCTCGATATTGAATACCTGAGTCGATCGTTTGCGTTCTCCATCGATCGTCTCAGCGTGCAGTTGAGCCAGAGTCTGGGCCCCTGGAGCAAATACAATCTGTTTTTACAGATCACCCCGGCCAAGATCATTCTGGGAATACTTTCGGCACTGGTTGCTCTCGCGATTTTGCAGGTCGTCCGGCTTCTGTTGGCCGCAGTCCATCGGCGACGGCACAACGAACCGTCGGAACGATTTTGGGTTGGTGGAATCCTGCGCGCATTGCGCAAAGGCGTCGGAATTTTCTTCTGGGTAACAGCTATTTTCCTTTTCCTCTCGCCATTGCTTCCCCATATCGCAATCGGCCTGCAAAACGAGGGGGTCTTCCACATTGTCAGTAAACTGACCGAGCTAGGCTATTTTGCGGCCCTGATTGTTTTCTGTTATTACCTGGTTGTCCTCATCGATTCCTGGTTAACGCTTCACGCCCAGCGAGAGCCGCGCCAGTGGTACTATCCCGCTTTTCCGTTCCTGGGGAAATTACTCTTTTACAACTTCATCCTGATCTCGCTTCAGCTGTGCCTAAACTTGCTTCAGCTGCCTGGATCGGCTCAAGCTCTCGGCTCGAAGCTCGTGTCGATCACCAGTGCCATCGTCAACTGCGTCACCTTTATTCAGATGATCAGAGCGGTTGAAGACATGCTGGTTAGCCGGACCAGCATGCGCAACCACGATATTTACAAGTTCCGCGGTTTTCTGACCAGGTTGCAGGTACTCCGTCGGCTGCTCGTATTCCTGGTTATCATCATTAGCATCGGCGTGATTTTGATGAACATTGACGCCGTCCGACAAGTCGGGACTGGGCTACTTGCTTCCGCCGGCGTGGCCGGCGTCATTTTCGGATTCGCCGCGCAAAAGTCACTTTCCACGATTATTGCCGGTTTGCAGATCGCTTTGACTGGTCCCATGAAAATCGACGATGTCGTGATCGTGGAGGGAGAGTACGGGACAATCGAAGAAATCACGCTCACTTACGTAGTCGTAAAGCTGTGGGACCTGCGTCGAATGATTCTGCCGATCACCTATTTTCTGGACAAGCCGTTCCAGAATTGGACTCGCACCAGCTCTGAACTGATTGGAGCGGTGCTCCTGTATACCGATTTCATGATGCCGATCGAAGAGATCCGCCGCGCCGCCGAAAAGATTGTGGCAGCTTCTCCACTCTGGGATAAACGCGTGTACGGCGCTCAGGTCACCGATTGGAAAAACGAGACAATCGAGATTCGGATCTTAGTTAGCTCCGATACGGCCGGCCATCTCTTTGATCTTCGGTGTGAAGTTCGAGAAAAGATCTTGAACTACCTCCAACAAAGAAATCCTGAGGCGTTCCCGCATGTCCGAACTACGTTCTTTCCGGCCGACGGCTCGTCGTTCGGCGATCAAAAGCCTCAGCGCTCGTCAAACTAAGAGGAAATGCGGATTGCGGATCGCGGATTGCGGAACAGGAATGCGGCAGATTCCTAAGAAACCGAGGAAGAGTCCTCAATCTCTTCCAAATGGGGCGGCGTTCAATTCCGCATTCCGCATTTCTCATTTCCTCGGATGCACTTTCGCTGCGACCTTGAGTCGCAGCCCATTCAAGGAAATGAATCCGGTCGCATCAGATTGGTTATAAGCCTGCGTCGGGTCAGCCTCCATGGTGGCGATCTCTGGATTGTACAGGCTCACCGGACTCATCCGCCCGGCAGCAATCACGTTGCCTTTATATAATTTCACGCGGACCACGCCGGTGACATGCTTTTGCGACTCCGAGACTAGCGCCTGGATCGCTTCTCGCTCCGGCGCAAACCAGAAACCGTTATAGACCAGCTCCGCGTACTTAGGTCCGAGCGTGTCGCGCAGATGCATTACTTCCCTGTCCATCGTCAACGACTCGATCTGTCGATGCGCAAAAAACAGAATTGCTCCTCCTGGGGTCTCGTACACTCCTCGACTCTTCATTCCGACAAAACGATTCTCCACCATATCAACTCGACCGATGCCATTTCTGCCTCCGAAGAAGTTGAGTAGCTTCATTACCCAAAATGGCGAGAGCCGGATTCTTCCTTCGGCGGTCTTAACCAGATCGCCCGCGAATCCGAGCTGATCCAGTCGGGCGTGTAGTTCCGGATGGCCAAGAGCCCGACAGACTCCGCTTTCAAATTCCAATTCCAAATATTCCGGCTCGTCGGGCGCATCTTCCGGCGCGACACTCAGCTTATACATGTCTCGCATCTCGACGGTACTCGCATCGATCCAGGGGTCCTCGAGAATGCCGCTTTCATAACTGATGTGGAGAAGATTACGATCCATGGAATAGGGCTTCTTCGCCGTGGCCGCGACCGGGATGCCATGTTTCTCTGCATACTGGATCATTTCTGTACGGCCGGAAAATTGCCGCCGGAAAGCTTCGTCCCGCCAGGGCGCAATGACGCGAATGTCTGGGGCAAGCGCTGCTACGGCCAGTTCAAAGCGCACTTGATCGTTACCCTTGCCCGTCGCGCCATGAGCGACTGCTTCCGCTTTCTCCGCCCGCGCTATCTCAACCATTCGTTTTCCAATGAGCGGCCGAGCGATGCTGGTGCCAAGATAATATTGGTTTTCATATAGCGCCGAAGCCTGGAACATCGGAAAGATGAAATCTCGAGCGAACTCGTCACGCAGATCGTCGACATAACATTTCGACGCACCAGTCCGCAGCGCCTTGTCTTCCAACCCCTCCAGCTCTTCTTCCTGGCCGATGTCGGCACAAAATGCGATGACCTCGGCCGAATAGGACTCTTTAATCCATTTCAAAATGACCGACGTGTCGAGCCCTCCCGAGTATGCGACAACGATTTTCATGGCGGCTGCACCAATACAATAGCCGATAGCCAATAGCCAATAGCCAAAATTGTCGAATGAGAAATAACCGCCAGCAATGAATTCAGTAATCAGTAATCAGTAATCAGTAATCAGTGATCAGTGATCAGTAATCGGTTAATCCGTGATAGGTCATCGGTAATCAGCAGGAAGGACTAGCGAGTATCCTTTGGTAGAGGCTAGAGTCCGCACGTTTGGCGCTCGGTGTTTGCCCTTTTGCCGGTAGCGGCGACTGTCCAACCGACGACTTTGTCTCCCCCAACCTAAAAATCCGAGCGAAGCAACTGGTTTACCGGGGCCGTAAACCGCAGTCGCCGTCGCTCGCCATAACGCTGTGGCGCACTATCCGGACCAACAACATCTACCGCCAAACGCTAAACGTTTCCTGCCACCGCCAACTAACCCATGTTTGTGGTTTTACAGTTACCGATCACGGATTAACTGATTACTGACTACCGACACTGACTACCAGGCTGCGTTATATGCGGCTCCTTCAGGTAAATCGGCTCGCTTAATGGCGTGTAGCCGCCTGCTCTATTCAGGAGAAATCGCGCGGAAGGAAGTTTTACCTCGACTTGTGGTAATTCCGGAATCGTTCCGACGGCAAAAAGCGGAATGCCTAGTTTACCTCCCGCCAGATCAGATAGATCGCTTTTAGGCATTAGCTGGGGTCCTTCCGCAATTACTCCCCCAGCGATACGAGCGAAAAAAATTGATCCACGACGCGCATCACCAACGACTGCGTAGTCGTTTTCGGCAAACCCAAGAATCGAGGGGCACCCCCATCTCCGGCAGCCGGTGGCTAGACTCAACCCAAAAGCGGTGGCTATCGCAACCCGCAAACCGGTGTAGGAGCCTGGACCAATTCCAACGATGACTTCATCCAGCTGATCGACTAGTCCGATCGCACTAGCGACCTCGGTCGCCAACTCTCCGGCGCCACGAAACGTACGTTCAAGCAACATGGTGCCGTTCCTGGTCAGCGCCAGACTTCCAGAAACCGTGGAATTTTCAATGACAAGACTCGCGCCGTCGTTCATAGAAATCTGCCATCCGGTCCATTCACCAGACAATCAACCTTTCGGTCCCCGAGCTAATCTGGATTTCGACTCGGATTGCGTCTCGTGGTATCCGATCCGGAAATCGGTCGGCCCACTCGATGGCGCAGATTCCATATTGGCGGAGATAATCGTCAAAACCTATCTCATCCAGCTCTTTTTCAGTCTCCAAACGATAGAAATCCATGTGAAACAACGGCAACCGGCCGCTCCGGTATTCATGAACCAGGGCAAACGTTGGACTGGTAACCGGATCAATACTGCCCAGACCCTCTGCGATGCCTTTTACAAACTCAGTCTTGCCGGCACCGAGATCTCCGTATAAGCCGATCACCGAATTCTCTGGTAGAGCCAAGCTGAGTTCTCTGCCCAGCGCTCGAGTCGCTTCCGGGCCGTGCGCCAATCGTTTCATTTGTTCTTCGTGAGCGGGAAATGGTCATACCCGGAATCGGTGAGTTGATTAAATCCAGACGCACTGAGTTCTTGCCGATTTGGCTCGGTGAGTCGCCCAATTTGGGTCAACGCCAGTGTCGGGAATTTCTTGTCCCAGCGTTCTTCCAGGGTTGGAACCACTTCCGGCGGGACGGCAAACAGGAGTTCGTAATCTTCTCCGTCTGATATCGCCTGTTCAATTGAGCATCCTTTACTCAAGGGCAGGCGTTCACGATCGATTTCGAAGCCGGTGCTGCTCGCTTTCGCCAGTCTTGGCAAATCGCTGCCCAGCCCGTCGCTGAGATCGATCATCGCATTGATTGCAAAATGATCAGCTAACCAGAGGGCTTCGGCTAACCGTGGCTCGAAGCGAAGATGCTTTCCGCGAATCGATCCACCCAATTGTCCAGTCACATAGAGAAAATCGCCCGGCTTCCCTCCCGAGCGCAACAGGGCACGTCGCTTTTCAACAATCCCAGTCAGCGCTACCGAAATAAATGCCGGACCTGGCGAACGCGAAGTCTCACCGCCTACCAGGTTCACGTCATATCGTTGAGCCGCTTTCCGGAGCCCGGAGTAGACGCCGCGAAGCCAGCGTAATCGCACCTGCGGAGCCACCGCAATTGTTACCAACGCATCCATTGGTCTGCCGCCCATCGCGGCAACGTCGCTAATCGCTCGGCAGAGTGCTTTCCAGCCAACCCAGGTTGCCGGTGATTCTTTCGAGAAATGGATGCTTTCTACGATGCAGTCGGTTTTTAAGAGTTGCCAGCGTTTCCCGAATTTCACTACGGCGCAGTCATCTCCTGGACCGATCTTGACCCGCGAGTCGAGTCTTAAGCTTCTCGTCAGCTCAGCAATCAGATTATCCTCGCCAATATCAGTCAGCTCGACGTCCCGCACTCTGCCTCGTTTTCCGCTTGCCTCCTTCATTTCGTTTGGAAGGCGATTGCGATCAGATTGAGGGTATTGAAAAGCGCATGCATTGTCATCGGCACCAGCAGGCTACCGGTCGCCTCGTACGATACCGTGAACAAACAACTCAGAATGAAGAGGGGGAATAAGGTCGGCACATTCAAATGGATAATTGCGAAAAGGACCGCGGTAAACACCAGCGCCGGCAGCGCCCCGAAATAGCGGCGCATGACTCCATAAAGATAACCTCGAAATGCCAACTCTTCCGCGATCGGAGCAATCGCGACCGCCAGCAATATGATCGGCAAACGCTGCCCAATACTACTCGAACGCTCGAATACCTGAATGATTTCCTGTGAATCAGTCGTTGGATCCGTATGTAAAAAATATGATGCCAGATAACTCGCAGCAAGAATCAGTGGCAGTGCGCACACCAACAAAGAGATACCCCAAAGGATTGATTTTCGAAGGGACAGCTGATCCATGCCGAACACGGTAGATAGCCGAAATCCCCTGAGCCGGAGCGAAAGCAGGATTGTGCCAAGAATCAGACCCCAGAAGTAAAGTGCGCTCAGGAGCAGGCTCCGGGTGTCAATGTTGGCCGGCAGCGATACTCGAGTCGAGTCGACGTTCGCAAACAGTTGAGTCACCACTATGAGAATGAGTCCACCGGCCAACAACCCATCGAGTAACGAGTAAGCTCCGACAAAAACCTTGCCTGTGTGGTTTGCGTAAACGCGCCAGAACATTCGCCCATAAACCCCCAACGCAACCGGAATCAGTAAAAGTATGATTATAGATAAGACGAGATCCATTCCTAAAAATGAGAAGCTCACACTACACTGGATTGGCCCTCGGTCTATGACAACGAAGGTCAGCGAACGTCAATGAACATCAGCGAACGACAACGGTTGTCTGTTGTCGTTCGTTGACGTTCGCTGCCATTCGTTGACGTTCGCTGCAATGCGGGTGCTACTACAGCGGGTCACGAGCGCGTCGGTTGAAGTCGAAGGCCAATTGGTAGGCCGAATCGGTCATGGTCTGTTGCTGTTCGTCGGAATTGAAGCGAATGACACGACCGAGGATCTCAACTGGCTAGCCGGCAAAGTTCCCCGTCTGCGGATATTTGCCGACGAAAACGGCGCAATGAATCGCTCGATTCAAGATATCAGCGGAGGGTTGCTGGTGATTAGCCAATTCACCTTGTTCGCCAGCACCAAAAAGGGAAATCGCCCATCCTTCATCAAAGCCGCGCCACCGGCAGCTGCCGAACAGATGTTTAACGAATTCTGCGCGCAGCTCTCGATGCAAATGAATCAACCGGTCGAGCGCGGCGTCTTCGGAGCACACATGACGATCAATCTAGTGAACGATGGGCCTGTCACCATCTGGATCGACTCGAAACAACGAGACTGACTGCGGTCTGGACGCGTTCTGCGCATTGGTCCTCTCGGTCTAAAATCATCGATGATGCGGACAAACTCTCCGCATTGCCGCCACGCTCGATCAAATGATTGCACTCATCGAAATCGGTAAACGGTTGCTGGCTGAACGGTGCGCCGCCTCAGCCAAGCTGATTCGCAATAGTTCTTTTCCCCCCGGTCCAGCTACTGCGCCGTCCAGCCTCCGTCCACTTTCACGCTCGAACCGGTGATCAGAGTCGCCGCTTCAGAGCAAAGAAAGACAACTGCCGGTGCGATGTCTTCCGGCCGTCCTAAGCGGCCCGCCGGAATCTTCGAGAGGACCGATTCTCGAAAACTTTGGTCCGCGAACATCGGTCGGGTAAACTCGGTTTCCACGAAGGTGGGCGCAACCGAATTGACTCGAATGCCATGGGGAGCAACCTCAATGGCCAAAGCTTTGGTGAATCCTTCCACCGCGTGCTTCGCCGCACAATAAACTGTCCGGTTAGCTGCACCCACATGTCCCATTTGCGAGGTAATATTCACAATCGCGCCCTTCACCCGGCCCGCTATCATCGAGTTGACCACTGATTGGGTCAGAAAGAATAAGGCGCGCATGTTCAGCTCAAAGATCTGATCATAGTGGGACTCCGTCACCGTCACAAAGGGCTCAGGAATATTCATCCCGGAATTGTTGACCAGAATGTCTATCCGACCCAAACGGCCGATTAACTCGCTCCGATCAGGCGGATGCAACAAGTCACAAATGAGTACTTCCGCTTTCCGGCCAAATCCGCGGATCGTGATTGCTACGGCCGCGAGATCTGACTCCGATCGGCCCAGCAGCACGGTATCCGCTCCTTCCCGCGCTAAGGCGAGCGCGATAGCCTTGCCGATACCCCGACTAGCACCGGTGACCAGTGCGCGTCTACCCAACAAACCCAATCCGGAAGAACTTCCACCGTTCATCAGAATGCGCGCTCGGCCGTTGGGAATGAAACCATCTTCATTGCTGTGCGGACTGCAGTTGGGTCGTGGTCAGGAGCCAGTACACCAAGTAGTCCCAAGACCACCGATGAATAGTGCCGGGCCAATCGCTCAGCCGCCAGCGACGGATCCCGCTTGATACATGCATCCAGGATGTCGCGATGCTCCTTTATCCCCTTCGACCAGGCGCGCGGAGTTTCAGTGGTGTAGGCATGGCGATATCGTTCGGCATGTTCCGACAATGCTACGATTTCTCTCAATTGCCGCTCGCCGATATGCCAGACCAAGCCGAGGTGAAACTGACGATGCGGTCGCTCCCAGCCAAGGTAATCTTCCTCCGCCGCGTACCGTTCCATTTCTCCGAGGCACTTTTTGATTTCTTTGAGTTCGCTCTCCGAGAGGTGAGGAACACTGAGGCGAATAGCCAATCCTTCCAGCAAAATGCGCATTGCGTACAGATCTTCCAGTCCCCGTAACGACAATGAAGAAACGCGCAAACGCTTGTACGATTCTCCTTCGATTAGCCCCTCGCGCTGCAGCATGCGCATCGCCTCCCGCAGCGGCGTCCGGCTCACGC
>DATNNZ010000428.1:0-6290 GCA_035601575.1 Chthoniobacterales bacterium | reverse complement strand
AAGCAACTGTACCGCCTGCTCCCCTGAACGGGCCTCAAAAATTTCGTAGCCGTCCGTTTCAAGCGTCATCCGAAAGTTCAGACGCACATTCGTTTCGTCATCGACAATGAGAAGTCGTTCATTCATGCCTTCACTCCGTTATCGGTCGTTGGAAGATCAAAATAGAACTCGCTCCCCGTTCCCCGCGTACTCTGTGGAGGCGATGCTCCCTCCGTGCCAAACGACAATCTCTCTACGGGTTGCGAATCCAAGTCCCACGCCCGTCGAGTCTGCGGTGCCCGGAATGTGGAAGAAGCCTTCCAAAAATGCCTGGTTATTCTTTGGGGGTACGGCCCATGATCGAGCATGCTGGTTTTTGGTCGAAACAAAAAACCCAAGCTAACCGCATGCCAGACCGGGTAGTTTCTCACGGGAATCTGGTTTTCCGCGAGTTAACCCAAAGCTACTAACCCAAATAGCGCGAACAAATTCGCATATCGCGATTTTCGACTACCGAAATACTAGCAATCTGCGAGTTCTTTTTTCTAATGGGTTATTGTCGGCTTCCTTCTACGCTGTTGAAGTAACAGATATTACTTGGGCTTACTCTGACCTATATCGTTTTTGTTGGATCGGATTATACTCGGTCTATGCGCGAGAGTAATCCTGAGCGAACCTTACATTCTACGAATGCTTACATTAGTTGCTGTTGATGTAATCTGCCGCGGGCGCTCGCAAAATGGTTTTTATGGAAAAGCAAATTAGTTTGGCACGAGTAAAGCTCTGAACCAAGTGTGGCAATGATTTTGGCTGCCATGCCTGTTTTTCCTAGGCCTTATATCCATGGGTCTATGTCTTCTGTTCATGGAGGCCTGCGAAAAAATCTAATCCAGGTTTGACAATGATTTATCTAACTTCCGTAGTTGCACTGCCGTTGTTTATCTACCTATTCGTGACTCTGATCCGGCCGGAATGGTTCGGCCCCGTCTGGAGGGTTGACCGCTGAGAAGTTTGTTAACGTGCTGGAAGTAAACTTGGAACTTTGGAAACGATATGGAGCGCCAAAATAGTTTGATATGAGCGATCGATCATCACCAGAAATAATTTTGCAGCGCCAGGGGCCGCCGATCATTCGACCATCATGGCTGTTTAGCGTGATTGTTGGCATCGTGGCTGTGATCCTCGTTGCTCTCTTCGCCGTCGATTCGTACTTCGTTGTCGAACCCACGGAGATGGCGGGTGTCCGGCGCCTCGGGCAAGTCATTACTACGAAGCCCCTCGGGCCCGGCCCGCATTTCAAGTTGCCGTTCATCGACCAGGTCGATCGGCTACAAGTGTCTCTGGACACTTTCAAGCTCGACAAGCTTACCGTTAACACGATCGATAACCAGCCGATCGCCGTGACTGTCGGTCTTACCTATCGCATTCCTCCAGCGGCAGTTCTGCCGCTTCTCTATGAGGTTGGCCGCGCGGGTAATTTTGATATTACAGAGAATTTCGAGCGCATCGTTGCGGATCGAACCGCCAAAATTTTTGCTCAGCAGAATACCACTCGAATCAGTGAAAACCGCGACCAAATTTTAAACGCACTGAAATCCCTTCTATCGAGTGATCTCGGGACTCTCTACCACATAGAAGTCGTTGATTTTCAGATTGCCGGCATTCTCTATTCAGACAGTTTCCGTGCTTCGGTTGAGGCTGCAGTCAAGGCAAAGAATGAGGCGGTGGCAGCCGAAAATACGGTGAATCGAATCCGATTCGAAGCCCAGCAAGCAGTCGAACGGGCGAATGGCGAGGCGGAAGCGAAACTCAAATTGGCTGATGCCGACCGTCAATCGGCAATTTTGAGCGCTCAGGGCAGGGCCGAAGGAATACGGCTTGAGGGTGAATCGCGTGCAGCAGTTCTCCGCATGAATGCGGATATTCTGAAAACGAGCCCCCTGGTGGTCGATCTGGCGAAAGCAGACCGTTGGAATGGTGCGTTACCGCAGACCTTGCTCGAAGGCACTGGTAGTGTTCCACTTTTGTCGCTGCAGCCCGGCGAAGCATCCGAAAAGAAGTGACGCGATCCTTCGGGGGCCTGGCCCCCGTGACCTTCTCTCAAGCCAAAAGCAGCTTGAGAACTCCCACGTTTGAAATCAAGGTCAGCCCGGCCCCTTCCGACATTGCTTAGCAACATCAAGAACGTCCTACCGTACAATCGCAAGCGGAATAAAGTCTCGTATCACGCGACCTGAAATACGGGCCATTCTCGCATATTGCGAGAGATCCGCTTCTCGACGACGCGCAGGTCGATACATAACTCGTTGATACCCAAGCTGCTAAGCCATCGCTAGGAAAGCTTGGCACAGATTTCGCTTCTTATGACTTTCCGTTTGTGTTGGCGGGCTGAAAGTCAAGAATGAAGCGGCGAATCTTTTTCGGAATTGCGCCCCTCCTCCTCCTGGTGGCTGGGATTGGCATTTACGCCATCGTTCTGTTCCGATCGCTCGGCGGCAAAATCGACGTCCTTCTCAAGGAGAACTATCGAAGTGTCGTGGCTGGCCAGCAGATGAAAGAGAGTCTCGAACGAATGGACTCCGCCGCTTTTTTCACGTTGGTGGGAGAAGATGCGCGCGGACGGCAGCTGTATCGGGAGAACGAGCCGATTTTCGCCGAGGATCTTCGAATCGAAGAGCACAATGTCACGCTTCCGGGCGAGCAGGCTCTTGCCGATTCCTTGAATTCTCTATTCACGAATTACAGCTCCGAAATCGCCAAGTTCTGGAATCTGACCGATCTGACACAGAAGCGACAGGTCTATTTCAACACTCTTTTACCAATCGCTACCCGGATTAAGGACACTGCCCAAGAAGTGATCCGGATCAATGAGGAGAACATGCTTGCTCAGAACCAGGAGGCTCGAACCGTGAGCCGTGAGTCCACCCGGTACATGATTCTGGTCGGGTTGGTTGGGATTGGTGCCAGTCTCTTCTTCGCTTTCTGGCTGCAACGATCACTCGTCCGGCCGCTCCAGAGATTAACCGGTGTCGCCAAAGAGCTAGGGGACGGCAAGCTAGACCAACTGGTTCCAGTCACCTCCCGAGATGAACTTAGTCAGTTAGCTGAAGCGTTTAATAAGCTAGCGGGCAAACTGCGCAACTATCGCCAAGTCACCAGTGATCAGATCCTGCAAGCTCGCCAGCTCACCGAGATCGCCTTCTCTGCATTTCCCGACGCTGTTTTTGCGTGCTCGGCCGATGGGAAGATCAATTTTCTTAATCCAAGCGCGGGAAAGCTGTTGGCCAGCACCGAAACGCGAGGACGACTACCCGAGGCAGTCATTCCGCTGATGGAGCGAGCACTAAAAGGGGAATCGGATTATCTGCCCACCAGCTTCGACAAAGCGATCGCCATGCGCGTGGACGATCAAGAGAAATTCTACTTACCGCGCGTTGTGGGGATGCGAGACGAAAACAGCAAGATCTTCGGTGCGGTCATCATATTGCAAGATGTTACCCGATTCCGGTTGTTAGATGAGGTCAAAACCAATCTTGTATCTACCGTTAGCCACGAGTTGAAGACACCGCTTACCAGCGTGCGAATGGGTCTACACCTCCTACTAGAGGAACGAATCGGGTCGCTTACCCGGAAGCAAACTGAAATCTTGTTGGCCGCCCGGGACGATTCCGAGCGGTTGCTGCGCATCATTAACGATTTGTTGGATCTCGCTCGCCTGGAATCGAACGAAACCCGGCAAGTATTCGAGACCGTCTCACCGGAATCACTCATTAAAACCGCAATTGATCGATGTGAGCCGTTAGCCGAGTCGCGCGGTTTTAAGCTCAAAGCCAAAGCAGAATCGGGACTTCCGCTCGTCAATGTCGATCCGCGCCAGATTCATCACGTGTTCTCGAACCTGATCTCCAACGCGGCCAAGCACTCAAAGTTTGGAGACACCATTGTTGTGGCGGCGCAACCAAGGAAAAGCTTCGTGCGTTTCTCAGTGGCGGATAACGGTCCGGGTATTCCCAAAGAATACCAGAGCAAGTTATTCGAGCGCTTCTTTCGTCTGCCGGGAAGCGACCGGGAAGGAGTTGGTTTAGGTTTGGCGATTACGCGCGAAATCGTGACTGCTCACGGCGGTAGCGTGGGTCTCAATAGCTCTCCAGGGGAAGGCAGTGAGTTTTACTTTGATTTACCGGTTATGCCCGGCTCTACCCAATGAAGAGAATATTAGTTGTCGATGACGAACCGAATGTTCGTCTGAACTATCGCATCACGTTGGACGTCGAGGGATACGAAGTGAAAGAGGCCAGCGATGCCAAAGAAGCAATTCAATTGCTACATGATGAACTGTTTGACCTGGCTATTCTCGACCTGCGGATGCCGGGTACGGATGGTCTGGAACTTTTACGTTTGATCAGGGAAGAAGGCGTCCCGACTCCCGCTGTAATTATTACGGCCTATAGTGATGTACCCAATGCGGTACGCGCGATGAAACTGGGTGCGATCGATTTTTTGCAAAAACCGCTTCGACCAGCTGAGTTGCGAACAGTGGTTAGTGAAATCATCGGGCGCCATGACGAATCTACTCAGCTCACTTATCGTTCCGATTTTGATGCTCATCTGACCACCGCTAAACGCTTAATTAACATTGGTAACTTCGACGCGGCTCGTCCCTACCTCGTTCGCGCGCTGGAAATAAACGACAGTTCACCGGAAGCGTTTAATCTGGCTGGCGTGTTGGCTGAACTGAAAGAAGACCATGATCGCGCTCGCAAGATGTACGGTCGCGCCATCAAGCTCGACAAGAATTTCGAACCGGCCCAGCAGAATATGCGTCGCTTGTTCGAAATGCACCATTTTGGTGCAACCCAAGAACCAATCAATATGGGAAACGACTAACGCAATGAGGAAAACAAGCATCGTCCACGATGCATAAACATCACTCAACTACCTCAGTTTACTATGTCGGATGTCATCTATCTCTTACTTACTATCGTCTCCTTCGGGATCCTCCTGCTCTTCGTTAAGGGTTGCGAGAAAGTCTAAACACATACCATGGAAAACATCGTTGTCGGTATCATCTCTCTGCTTCTCATTGTTTATCTCATCTTCTCGATGATCAGACCGGAGAAGTTCTAGCCCCAAAGCTTTCGGGGCCCACTTAAAGAAACTCTTTTAGGCTATCTATGAATATATCGGGTTGGATTCAACTAGCATTCTATGTGCTAGTTCTTTTGGCTATTACCAAGCCGCTTGGGTTGTATCTCGTCCAGGTTTTGGACGCGAACGGGAAGACGTTTCTCGACCCGGTCGTTCGACCGATCGAGCGGCTCACTTACCGAATTTTGGGAGTGAAACCGGATCAGGAGCAGAACTGGATTCAGTACGCCGTAGCTTTGCTGATCTTCTCGGTGGTTTCGATGATTTTCACTTACGGAATTTTGCGGTTGCAGGATCATCTCCCGCTGAATCCGCAAAAGTTTCCGGCGGTCGCCGATCACCTATCGTTTAACACTGCTGCAAGTTTTACGACCAATACGAATTGGCAAAGTTATTCGGGCGAATCGACCATGAGTCAGTTCTCCCAAATGGTCGCATTGGCACTGCACAATTTCCTGTCGGCGGCGGCCGGGATTGCAGTTGCGGCCGTGATCGTGCGCGGGATCGCCCGACATTCATCAAAGACGCTGGGAAATTTCTGGGTCGATGTCACTCGTCTCATCTATTATCTGCTGCTGCCGATTTGCGTGGTTTACGCGCTATTCCTGGTAGCTCAAGGGGTTCCGCAAAACTTCCGACATAACAACACCGTGCGCGTGGTGGAGGCGCAGACGGTCCAAGTTCCGAAGAAGGACAATGCTGGTAATCCGGTGAATGACGCACAAGGAAAACCGGTCATGGTCGATCAAACAGTTGATACCCAAACGATTCCACAGGGTCCGATCGCGTCGCAGATGGCGATCAAGATGTTGGGTACCAATGGGGGCGGCTACATGAACGCTAACGCTGCTCATCCGTTCGAAAATCCGACGCCGCTTTCAAACTTTATCCAGATGTTGTCGATCTTCGCGATTCCCAGCGCCCTGACGTACTACTTGGGACGGGCGACGAAGCGCCAGGGACACGGTTGGGCGGTTTGGGCCGCGATGGCGGTAATGTTTCTCGCCGGCGTCCTGATCTGCTGGTCGGCCGAATCGCACGGTAACCCGATCGTGAACGCTCTAGGGGTCGATCCGGCTGGAGGCAATATGGAAGGGAAAGAGACCCGGTTCGGCATTTTCAATACCGCTCTCTTTGCCACTATTACTACCGATGCCTCCTGC
>DATNNZ010000427.1:0-3265 GCA_035601575.1 Chthoniobacterales bacterium | reverse complement strand
CGAACACATCGGCGGATCGCAAGCGCCTGAGGACTTCCGCATGGCTGAGCCAACCACAAAACAAAACAGCCTTCTCGATCCCAAGCGACCTGGTCAGCTGCTCGAGCCGGTTCCGCTCTGGGCCGTCGCCGACCACGGTAAAGCGGGCCAAATCGCTTCGTAAAAGAGGAGCAGCCGCGCGCAACCCGAGATCACAAGCTTTGCAGGGAATCAGTCCCCCGACAAAGATCAACTCAAGCTTGGCACCGAGCTCCGGACTGCGCGAGTCATCGGAACACTGCGCGCGAGCGATGCCCGGCTCCGGCAGAAAAAACAGTTTGTCGCGATAGACAGCAAACTCGGCATACGTTTGGGACGAAGCGGCTATGATTGCTGCCGCATGGCGATAGGTGGAGCGAGCGAAAGGGAGGAATCGGTACAGCCCCCTCAGACTCGAGATCCATTCCTTCTGGCTATCGGCCTGGCTGAAACCCTTCACAAACGGGAGTCCGCCATTAATCGGCCCAAGCGCGAAAGGTATCGGTCCCCCCCGCAGGAAGAAAGCGAAAGGACTCGGCAACACCGCTGTCATCGGTATTAGGCGCAGAACGATATCGAATTCCCCGGCGAAGATGCGGTGCCGCAACTGCCGCCAGGCACCCCATTCAAAGGCCAGAGCAAAGGGATAAGCGAAAGCGGTCACCGCCTGGGAGGCAAAGTTAGATCGGAAGATTCGTCGGAAACTCCAAGCATAGATGCGCTCGAGCCACGGCATCCGGACCACTTCGATGGCACGAAACGGCGCCTTTGCGCGACGCACAGGATCCTCCACGGTCGATCTGACAACCAAAGTGACCTCATGAAGTTGAGCGAGTGCTGCCGCATGAGAATAAGTGACGTAAGGGATACTTATTCCCTCGGGATTACTGTCCGGTGCTAACACCAAAATCCGTAAGCGGCTCATCACTGTTTCTTTTAAAACCCTCTTTCGTATACAGAATGGATACCGTATTAATCGTTAGGTAATTGGAATCTACACTAAGCGCGCCAACAGGCTAATTGTCGGAGCTTCGCCCGTTGCTATTGTCTGCTACCAGCGCACCGCGTACCAGCGATTCCTCCATTGTTTCAGACGATCTCTAACGCGCCTTGGAAGAGCGCCCTTCAAATCGCGATGAACGCCGCAACTTAAAGCCAGCGTCCCTTTGACCGTTAGCGGTATAAAATACCTGGGCAATTTGACCTGCTCAAAACCACAATGGCGCTTGAAGTCTGAGAGCGAATTCTCATTCCAGTAAGCATAGACCAAATAGGGTAACTGCTGGGTCTCACATTTTTTAATAGTATGGGCAATCAGGGCGTTATTGATTGCTTTGTTGCGGTGCTCAACCTTCGATATAATTTGTCCCAAAACACCATATTTGCCGGCGTTGGCTAACATGACAAATCCGACCAATTCGTCACGGTAGTAGGCTCCAATCAATTGTTCCCTAAAAAGGAATCTAGAAAATTCTCGTTTAACCGTGTCAAAGTCCTTTCCGTAATGCCAGAATTTCCGTCCCTGACGCACTGGTGTTTCGTTGAAGATATCTGTCATTCCCCGCACAAATGCATCGTCGTAAGAGGCCTCGCGTACCTCAATGCCTGACTTCTCAGCTTTGCGCACCATATTTCTTGTCTTATCTTTGATCTGCTTGCTCCACCAGTAATCAAAGCTTTTGATCGAAAGAACAGCGAGCGACTCCCACTCGGTGTGATATTGGTATTTCGGTTCAATTTCAGGTAAGCGTTGCCAGAACGTGAACACGTCAGCTCTAATCTTGGACTTGTTTAGCGTAGCGATCACAGAAGCCGGATCAACCACGTCCTCATACCAATCGTCTTCGAGACTGATAACTCTGACGAAGCGTCGAGTTACAGAATAAGTCTGCCCGTCTATTTTAGCACAGTCCAAGCTGACGGCCTTGCCATTGATAACCGTGTTCTTCACATGGACATCCATTTGTAGCAGCGAATTTGAGACAGTTGTTTCTAACATAGAGTTGAGATTGTGTTGCGATGCACTTATGCCCTTAGCGCGTGTGGCGATGAGGCCTGCGGCCGATTCGACTTGATCCCATGCAGCCATTGCTCTACCATCACCAGGCTAAATAGAAGCTTGTGATTGTCCTGACGGCCGGCCTGATGATCTTCGAGAAGTCTTCTCACGGGCTTAGGATCAAGTAAATCAAACATAAGAGAGCTTTCATCCAGGAGCACGTCGTCAAGCGTGCCGTTGAGGGACGAGCGGAACCATTCGTCCACCACATTGGCGGCAAACCCGCGTTTTTTTCGCTTGAGGATCGGTAGCGGCAGGTAACTCTGGCAAACCTGTCGATGCAGCCACTTCCGGGTTCCATTGCGGACTTTAAGATTTGCGCCGAGTCTCTGCACATATTCGACCACGGTGCGATCGAGGTAAGGGACGCGAACTTCGAGGCTGTGCGCCATGGAAAGCTTGTCCGCATACATTAGCAGCTCGTCGGGCAGCGAAGAGCGGATCTCAAGTAGCTGAAACCCCCCAAGCTCATCGGTATACTTCATTTGCGGCAGCAATTCACGCCAAGAATCGACTAGTTCGTGGCTATTGCCCCGAGGCAGAACGTCGTCGCGAAAGAGGCCATCTATAGTTTCTGTCGCCGTGAGGGAAAAAACATCCTGATACCGCTTGAGCCGATCCTCGCTCCCGAGCGAACGAACGCCGCGCTTTAACATTTCATTGCGCGGCAATCGATTAACGGCGAAGCCGGCCATCGATCGGAGGCCTGCCGGCAGCCCGCGCCACCAATTTCCATAATGAACGCCCAGATGCCGCTTATAGCCACCGAACAGTTCATCCGGTCCCTGGCCAATTAGAGCCACTTTGACGTCTTGCCGCGCGCGCTGAGAGACAAAGTACATCGGAACTATCGATGATGTGGCAATGGGTTCCTCCAGGCATTCTACGATTTTCGGGAGAGAGCGTTCAAACTCAGCCTGGTCGAGCTTTACCCTTACATGCCGCGCGTTTAAAAGGGCGGCGGTCACGGCGGCATCGGTTAGCTCGTCGTCTTCGAAGCTCTCGCCATAGCCTACCGTATAGGCCGGCCACGGCCTGCCTTGTTCGTTCATTAACGCCAGCAGCAGGCCCGAGTCAAGACCGCCGCTTAGAAGTACACCGACTGGCACGTCACTGAGCAGATGGCGTTTGACCGCACCTCTGTACAACTCAAGCAGTTCGCAGGCGGCTTCCTCCTTTTTCTTGGGA
>DATNNZ010000426.1:0-42555 GCA_035601575.1 Chthoniobacterales bacterium | reverse complement strand
CGAGCTGAGCGACTTGCTTGAGATTCTTGATGACCGGGAGCGCAATATAATCTTCCAGCGGTTCGGACTAGACGGTAGCAAACCGAAGACCCTCGAAGAAGTGGGTAAGAAGTTCGGGGTCACGCGAGAGCGAATTCGTCAGCTCCAGAATATCGCCTTGGCGAAATTGCGTCGAGCGCTGAGTAAGAAAGAAACGCCAACCTACCTCTCTCCAGGAGCTGGCGGCACAACACGTTGAACTCGCACAAGTTATAGAAATTAAGCGACCTTACCCGCCCGCGGTTTGAGCAGTAAAGCCAGTTCCTTGCACAAGTCACTAATCCGCAGGTATTTGTGGACGCTAGCTAGAAGGTCACGGCTGGGTTGCGTACGCTCCCGCTCAAAACGCAAATACAATAATGCATTCCAATCTTCGGTCATCAGATATGAAGGCCTATGTCTTTCTACATCAATTAGTCACGCACTAACGGCCGGCTTCGCGAGGATTTCGGTATCCATCCCGAGACAGGTAACGAATTAGTAGACCAAGGGGGTCTGACTTCACCACCCAAACAGCCACCTGAGGATCGCCGCCGCCGTCACGACTACTACCGCCAGGATTATCAGCGGCGGGCCAGACGACGATCGGTACTTGTCTGGTGCCATACTTAGCAATGGTCGATCGTAGTTTGATGCCCAAATTCAAATCGATACCTCCGCTTTTTCCGTGGAGATACGGCGAACCTACTGAGGCGTATGGCGGTAGCCGGTTCAGAAAGGTTGACGGAAACGTCGTCTGCGAGTTGTTGTGTAATCGCGGGTGGCAGAAAATAATCAAAAATGAGAAAACGAACGAGCCCGATTGACTGCAAGTGGTGGGTTCTTGGAGTTTCCGTGTAGCAGAAAAGATAATTACCTGGTCGGCACCCCTTCAGACTTTTGATCTTTTTGAAGGATTGGGCGACGTGCGTTTTCACGGGGAATCCTAATGTTAAACCACAGCGGCGACCAACAGCCTACGCCAAGCGCTCAGATTCGGTTCCTGGCGATGAGGGCGTCGTCCCGCAGTGCAACATAGGTACCTTGAAAAACAGCAGCTATTCCGCATGCGCGGCCCTCAACGTCAACCGTAATGATCGTCCGAGCTTTGCCGTGGCGCGACAAACCTTGCATAAAATGGGTCCACTTGCCTGGGTGCGCGAGCCGAGCTCGTGCGGCAAAAACGCCGTCGACCGGTTTCAAGTAGCGTATTGCATTGTACTGAATCACAACGCCAGGGAATTTGCCTTCGGCTTCTAACCGGGCGTAGACAAGGGCCCAGCCGGACAGAATCGCCACAGCGCTGACACTTCCGCCAAATGCGGTCCCATGATGGTTTAGATTCGGTGCCAACGGTGCGGTTATTAAAATTTCATCCAGACTCGCTTCCGTTACCGAGATTCCCAAGCCTTCGCTGATCGGTATTTGTTTCAGAAGATACCGTTGGATCCTTTCTGATAGAGATTCACTGTCCATGGCGATGAATAGCAGGTGCAAATCGTAAATAGCAAATAGGATCCCTTTGCTTTTTGCGAACTGCTATCTGGTATTCCGTTCGGCGGCATCCGAACGGCAGGTTTCCGCCCAAGGCGCGGCTAATTCTGGAACTTCGGCGGATTAGTGTCCTTGGTCGAAGGCTTGGTCAAGTCTTCATAGGAAGTGACCAATGCATCGAAAGCGGCCAATGAATATTCAAAGCTTTGCCGGCTGGGACAAGACAAAGTCACAAAATGAATCGAGTCTTTCGACTGGTAGTAAGCGGTTGCCTCGTAGTTTCCGTATTTGTCTTCCGAGAAGTAGTAGATTTTGGCCTTGCTGGCATCCCGGGTCGTCAGGGTCTTCACGAACTTGGCCTGAACGCCAATGCTCCCGTTCTCGCGAAACACTTTCAAGGTGTCTTTGACCTGATCCTCAATGGTCTTCACCGTGTCATCCAAGGTACGGACTCGCGCGTAACAAATCGCTGAGCTAGACGCCCAGCTTGAGTTCTTTGGATAGAAAACCACGTTCAGCCCTTGATCGCGTCCAGACTCGTTATCGAGGACCCAGCTCCTGGGGGCTTTGAGCTGGAAAGCATAATCTTTTCCTCTCAGAACTGCATATCCCTCTTCGACTAGCTCAGCCCGACTAGTGAGGATGTTCGCGAGGAGAAGAAGCAAGGGGCAGAAATACCTCAAAGACGAATTGCGGATTGCAGAGTCGGCAATTCGCAATCCGCAAATCGCAATTGGGTGCTTCAGAGACATCATACCGAGGCAAATCGAGTCTTCGAATTAGGCTTCGCGCATTTCGGATTTCAGCGTCCCCAATCGAGTGGCTACGAATACCTCGGCTTCGAGAAATAGCCAACAGCCAATCGCCAATATCCGCCGGCCAAACTACGCGTAGCGCTGCGGGCAGGTCTCCTAATTCCTTTTGGCTATCGCCGCTTTGTCGAATTGCGAATTAGGGATCGCGCATTTCGGATTTTGGAGTCCGCAATTCGCATTCCGTAATCAGCAACTAAGTGGCTACCGGCACCGCCGGAAGGCTGCATGCCAAGGGCTGGCATGCAGTTCCAGCGAACCAATTTTTCATATGCTGACGATTACGCGGTCGCTCGAATGGCCGCACCGGGCACGAACTGTCCCTCGCGACGGGCCTGTTCACTTTGTTCCCGACGCACGTCGGCTAACAAGCTGAAGTCGATCGCCGGCAAAGATTCTTCCGCCTGATATGGACGTTTTTCGTTGATTGAAGCCCGAATCTTCGGTTCGCTCAAGCTTTGCGCGATAAGTAATGTGTATAGATCCATTTTCCCTCCGTTTGTTTGATTTCTCGTTTAGTTCCAGGGGAGGGGGAACATGTTGTTGTTCCGCTTTTAGTTTTGTTCATTGTCTGTCGCCGGCTCGTAGGCTGTCTCATCAAACGCCACTTGCAGCCTCGTATTGAGTGCAAGTAACGCGACGAACAGACTAAGAATCATCCCGATGCCCAAAAGGCCGATCAGTGGATGCGTATAGTCGTGGACTTGTGACCCAGCGACAGATCGGACGATAGCAGCAATCACTCCGATTAGGGCACTGGAGCCCGCCAGTACCGTGAGTGTGCGCTTGGTCCCTGAGACTTCTTTTCTTACTGTTTCGTGTTCCATAAGGGTTTCACCTTTCACTTGTGCTCACCCTGAAGCTTTCGCTCGGGGTGAAACCCTCATCAGTAACAACTCGACGACAGTATTCCTTCAGGTCGGCGCAAATGTCAAACTCTGTAGTAAAAAAGCGGCCATGATGACATGTAGTTAGATCTCAGAAGCTGGAATTTAGAATCCAGAAGTCGGCGGATAGAATTAGCCGCGATCCGGCGGCGGCCGGCCGAAGTCGGGAGCCAGTCCCCTACCGTTCCAAACCCGCTCTTTTCTCCAGAAGAAAGAGTCGCGGGGCTATTTCAGAATCGAACTGGCTCGCAATTTCGCGAACGAAAACGTCTCTCGCCGATTCCAAGTACCGTTTTATCTCGTCGTATTCTTCTGGGCCGGTGACATGGCCTCGATAAGAAAGAATCGTTACTCGGCCCCCGATACTCACGTGTCGAAGCAAGCCATCGATAGCCGCTAGAGTCGTAGCTGCTCTGGTTACGATGGAGCGATCACCTCTCGGGAGATATCCGAGGTTAAACATTGCAACCTGCACCGGTCGCCCATTCCGCAGATAATCTTCGATTCCTGAGTGACAACCCAAGATAAGGCGCACGCGATCGATCATGCCGGTGAACCGCAGTAATTCGGATGCATTCTTTAGGGCGGCTTTCTGGACATCGAAACCGATGACCTGACCAGATGGACCGACCGCATGAGCAAGGAAGAGAGTGTCATATCCGTTGCCGACCGTCGCGTCGATGGCAATAGCAGCCTGGCCAATGGCGCCTGCGATCCACTCCGCTGCTAGGCGGGTCAATTTCGTCTCGCTGATTTCCAAAGGGATGGACGACATAGGTCGATTTCTTTCAGAATCGGTTTTCCTTCTTCCAAGGCGGAGACGAGCTCTTGCGCGGCGAACGGCGCTTGTAATGCGCCTTTCGATCCCAGTCCGTTGAGTATGGCCAACCGCGGCCATCGTGGATGCACTCCAACTACTGGTCGATTGTCCGCTCGAGTGACCGGACGCACCCCTGCTCGTTGATCGGCGATTTCGAAATCTGAAATGAAGAATTCGCGGATTGCTCGCGTGATTTCTTTTCTGGCGGCTTCGGTTGGCTTTTCGTCGAGCGAGTCCCATTGGTAATTCGTTCCGGCCAGAATTTCTCCTGCCAGGTTCCGAAAAATCCATTTGCCGTGTTGGACGATTCTATCTTCTGCGAAAGCCGAAGTTGCTAAGGTCAATGTCTCACCCTTGGCTGGATTCAATTCGATCTCACTAAAGTAAGGATTGCGCGCCATTCGATATCCCTCACAGAAGATCGCATATCGGGCGGTAAATCGCTTCCAGCGAATGCGATCCGAGAGAATGTTTAAATCCCCGTAACCAAACGGCTGATTAACGAGGGATTTTTGGGCGAGCAGGAACTCTTTCGCACGCACAATCAGACGCCGGATATCCAGCTGCGCAGCTTGGGTTACCTCAAATCCGCCAAACTTGTCTCGGAACAGCGGAAACGGGCGTGGAGGAGTATCTGACAGGTATTCGCGGTATTCTGACAAGCTGGATTGGCGCCTCCAACGTTCTGCCTCTTCGTCGTTCTGCAGCAGTCGAAGGACTGTTCGCCTTCGAAGGAGTGGCACGGCAAGTTGTGCTTCGATTCTTGGATAGACTGTGAACACCCGCTTCAGCAACGCATCGATCAGGGCGGGCCGGTTTAGGCGCCTGCCGGTAATCGGGTTGATAATTCCGCCGGCGGCCCGCGATGCTGCGTGACAATGATCGTTATCGACGACGATGACGGAGCGGTCCCTTTCCTGTAGCAAGAGCGCTAAGAGACTGCCCGCCAATCCTTGGCCGACCACTAGATAGTCAATGAATTCCATCGCATTCAGAAATAGATATTTTCGGGGATCTGAAACGCGCCGCGGATCAACCGCACTTGTCGCTGAGGTTCCATTAGCACTTCGACAATGTCGAACCGGTAGGAAATGTCTTGGTCGTCGAGCATGCGAAGCCACTCCTTTGCTGCACGAATGATGCTCTCTTGCTGCCGCAGCGTAACGGCTTCATGAGGATCACCGAAAAGATCGGTCGTTCTGGTCTTGACCTCGACAAACACAAGGACCTTTGCGCGCCGGTCTCGGCAGACCAAATCGATCTCGCCTCCACACTTGGCGCGGAAATTACGAAAAAGAACTTTGTAACCTGACTTTCGCAAGAAGCCGACGGCGATCTCTTCTCCTCGTTTGCCGACCCGGAGGTGTGCGGCCGTTGTTGAGCCCAGGCGAAAATATCGTTTAAAGTGGAAGATAGGTTTGAGCCACCGGAGCAAACGTTCGACGATGAAGGAGACAAGGCCCGTGAGAACGCAATCTCTCAAGGTGTTCTGGCGTGCCATACCCTTTGTTGCGAGCAAATTCGTAAACCGGAAACTCCTCATGCCAGCAGACCATCATACGGTCGCGGGTAACTTTCGCAATCACACTGGCGGCGGCAATGCTGAACGACTTGGCGTCACCATCGACGATAGCTGTCTGGGGAAGCGAAAAGGCCGAGACCGGTAAACCGTCAATAAAGAGGTGTTCCGGAAGAGATGCCAAACCAGACACGGCTCTCTGCATGGCCAAGTGGGTTGCGCGGAGGATGTTAATCTGATCGATTTCTGCGACCGAGGCTATGCCGATTCCGAATATAACTTCGGGGTTCGAAACCAGCGCTTCATAATAGCATTCGCGAGCCAAAGCGGAGAGCAGTTTGGAGTCGTTGAGCCCAACAAGCCGAAAATTTGGTGGCAACATGACGGCGGCGGCGACCACCGGTCCCGCCAAAGGTCCGCGTCCTGCCTCATCGATTCCCGCGATACGATAAATTCCTTGTCGGTAAAGACTTCGCTCAAACCGAAGGGAGCAGGAGAACTTCTCTCCGGGCTTTCGCTCGATCACAGAGCCCATATTGAGGCACGCCGGATAAATGGGCAATGGCAAAGCGGACACAGCCGTCGTTTTTTCGCACGCTTTCGTACTCGCGCGGGAGCTAGTCCCTACCGATTTAGCTTGTCATCAACGCCGCTTCTCGGTTGCTCTGTTCTTCTATGTGTCGAGCAGCAATCCTCTCGATTTCGTCGATCGCAGCGACTCGCTGGAATGCCTCGCGCACGGATCGGCCATCCGGCATGCCTTTCGAGTAAGCCATCAGACGGCTTCGCAGCGATGAGATCACAAAGTGCTCCGAACCGTTTTCCTGGACCGCTAATCGGCAGTGACGGAGCACATGCTCCCAGCGCTCCGCTAAAGAAGGTCCTGGAACTAAATCAGCGCTATTCAAAAATGATTTAATCTGGCGGAACAGCCAAGGGTTAGTCATTACCGCGCGGCCGAGCATCACGCCTCGCACTTTCGTTTGTGCCAGTCGAGCACTTACTTCCTCGACCGAGCGAAGATCGCCATTGCCGATAACCGGTATAGCCACAGCTTCAGCGACGCGTGCGATCTCGTCCCAATCGGCAGAACCGGAGTATCCCTGTTCTTTGGTCCGGCCGTGTACGGCCAGCGCCTGGATTCCGGTACCTTCTAGAATGCGTGCGGTCTGGACCGCGTTGATGGACAAGGCATCCCAACCGAGCCGGATTTTGGCGGTGACCGGGACCGGATTAAGTGCTTGAACGACGCGCGAAGCCACTTTCTCCAGAAGAGGACAATCGCGGAGAAGCGCCGAGCCTCCGTGGCGGGCAACAACTTTGTTAACCGGGCAGCCGAAGTTTAAGTCAATAAAATCGGGTTCCGCCCAGTCGACCACGGCTTTTGCTGCTTCTGCCATCTTCTCTGGATCGGCCCCAAAAAGCTGGACTCCGACCGGTCGTTCTTCCGGTCGAAATGCGATCATCTCGCGGGTCCGCTGGTTTCGATGAAGAATACCATCCGCGGAAACGAACTCAGTAACGACCACATCAGCGCCTTGTTCTTTGCATAACCGGCGAAAAACAGAATCGGTCACTCCGGCCATTGGGGCCAGATAAAGAGGAATTTGTCCTGAACGGAACCAAGGAAGCATAGCGGCACCCGGCGGGCGGGCGATTACAAATGACAAATAGCAGATAGCAAATTTTCGCAATCTTGCATCCTTTTCGATCGAAACGGCGGCTTTTGGCGAGGGTCGCGATAGCCAAATCTGCCACCTACAATCATGACGGTGGAACGGTGCCCCGAAAGTTTTCGAGGCTAACGATGGGCGACTGCATTAACGGCGGTTTCGCGATCGTCGAAGATCAAAAAAATCTTATCCAGCCGCGCAATTTGAAAAACTACCGCGACATTACCTTTGAGCCCGGCGAGGGCCAATTTGCCCCCGTAGCGCTGGATTCTTTGCAATGCGTCGATGAAAATAGCAAGACCTGAGCTATCGACATAGTAAACCTCGGACAAGTCCACTACGATAGCGGGACTCTGCTTCTCGATAAGCGGGTCCAGTCGCGCGGTGACGTTGGGCTTTTCGTTCAGATCTATCTCGCCCCGAAGTTCCAACAGTTCGACCTCCATGAGAGGCCGAGCTTATAGCATCGTTTCACTCGGGCAGCAACGGCAAAGCCGCATTCAGAAATAAGAGTTGCTCCGACCAAGGGGGAACAGTAGCATTATTTTTGTCATAAATTCACTAATTAACATATTTTGAGAGGGATTTCGGTATGGCTCTGAAACGCAAACTCGGTTCTCCGCGAAAACAGACGATGCGTTATCCCCGCCTCTATTCCATCACCGTTTTTACTAGCAAGTGGCGTGAAGTTCGCGATTTTTACACGCGCCTGCTCGGAGGTGGCATCACCAGTGAGCGCAAGCATCGGTACTTCGATCTATTGATCGGCGGAATGCCAATTTCGTTTCGAGCCTGTGAAGACGGAGAAGTCGAGAGTCATTTTCATCTGTACCTGGCCTTGCGCGATCGAGAGGCGCTGTTAGAAAGACTGAAAGAAGCGGGAGTCATCGTGCGAATGGATGGCCCGTATGCCAGCTTTCTTGATCCCGACGGCCGGACCATTAAACTCTCCGAAGACGTTGCAATATTGGCGTGAGGGTGCTGAGGTTCTGTCGGCCTTCAGACCAAGGCGCAAGCGATTCACGCGTCCGTTCGCCATCAGGAGCTTATCGCGCGGCGCGTCCCCGCGTGCTAAGTAAGGATCGACCAAGGAACAAGTCCACGTCACTCTCCCTCAACCGCTAACCGCAAACCTACCCCATTCTAAGAGCAGCGAGCACCGTCTTTGTTTCGCGTAAATCGTCGAATAGATAGTCGGGTTTGTGGGCCGCTAAGCTTTCCCTGGAGTAACGGCCAGTGGCGACAGCTAGCACCGTCGCATCGGCCACCTTCCCGCACGCGATGTCGCGCGGCGTGTCTCCAACAATGAAGAGTTCCTCGAACTGGGCCCGAAACTCCGTCTCTGCACGTTTTTTAGCGATAGGGCCGAGCATGTTCCGATCCCGATTATCGTCGGCAAATGCGCCAACGCTGAAGCGATCCCAGAGACGGTGCGCACCAAGCTTCATTTCGGCGCCCCGCCGGAGATTTCCGGTGAGCAGCCCTACTATGCAACCGTCTTGGACACAGGCATCCAAGAGCATCGCTACGCCGGGCAGGACGTCGCCGGGTCGCTGAATCAACCGCTGCTTGAGGTGGGCCAGATAGGCGCCGAGATAGCGGTTCACATTAATTTCCGAGTCCGGAATCCCGTGTTTATTCAGGATTTCATGGACAATCGCAACGTCGGTATTTCCAGAAATAGCTACGCCCTCGAGATCTTCTTCAATCGCGAAAACATCTGCGCCCGCCGCTCGCAGCGCAGCGCGCCCGGCGCCGTCGGTCGTCAACAGTGTTCCGTCAATGTCGAAGAGGATGAGCTTCATTCCTCCGAGTCCGGAGGTTCGGGGGGAAGTTCTTCATCGGGAGGGGCGAACCGGCGTTTGCGTTTACTGATCGGGAGAGGGGAGAGCGTCATGCTGATGCTCTTTCCCATGAGCTTAGGTTCCATTTCGGCTTGTCCCATGGTCGCCAAATCATCTTTGAGTCGGGTCATCAGTTGGTAACCCAGCTCCTTGTGGCTGAGCTCGCGCCCGCGAAACTGCAACTGGGCTTTTACCTTGTTTCCTTTTTCCAGGAATTCCTCGGCGTGCCGCACTTTGATCATGTAATCATGCGGATCGATATTAACCCGAAACTTGATCTCTTTGAGTTTCGATCCGGACGACTTCCGGTCCTTATCCTGTTTCGAGAGATCGTAGCGATATTTGCCGAAATCCACGATCTTACATACCGGTGGATTTGCGCTCGGCGCTACTTCCACCAGATCCAAGCCGAGAGATTGCGCCCTGCGTAGCGCGTCTTGAATCTTCATTACTCCCAACTGCTCGTTGGTTGCTCCCAAGATGACGCGGACCTCGCGCGCGCGAATTCGGCCGTTTACTCGAATCTGCTGTTGCTGAATAAAGCTATTCTCCTAAAGAGCGAGACCGGGAGCTGACCAGCTCGCTCAATCAAGTTTTCGATCTGTAATCTCCTGCTGGATTCTTTCCAAGAAGTGCGGTGCACTCACAGCCCCCTCATCGCCGCGGAGACGACTGCGCACAGCCACCTCGCCGGCTTGTTCTTCTCGTGCGCCGAGGACCAACATATAGGGGACCTTTTCGAGCTGAGCAAGCCGAATCTTAGCTCCAATCTTATCGGAACTTTCGTCGAGAGAAGCCCGAATATTCGCGGCCTTTAGCAGGGACAAAATCTGTCTGCCATAAGTCAGGTGTTTATCAGAAATCGGCAGTATTCGCACCTGCTCCGGAGCCAACCAGAGTGGGAAAGCGCCGGCAAAATGTTCGATGAGAACTCCACAAAATCGTTCCAGCGATCCAAACGGAGCCCGATGAATCATTACTGGCCGTTTTGGGGTGTTGTCGGAATCGATATAGGTTAGATCGAATCGTTCTGGCAGATTGTAATCGACCTGAATAGTGCCGAGCTGCCACTCCCGCCCGATCACGTCCTTCACAATGAAGTCGATCTTCGGGCCATAGAAAGCTGCTTCACCTTCTTCTTCGGTAAAAGAGATCTTGGACTGCACGGCTATCTGTTTCAACGCCACTTCCGCTTTGTCCCACTGAGCGGGAGTACCGACATACTTCGAAGAATCAGGATCTCTCAATCCGATTCGAGCGCGAAATTGATTCAAACCGAGTACCCGCAATACGTTGAGCCCAAGTTCCAGGCATTGTCGGAGCTCTGCCGAAAGCTGCTCTTCGGTGCAGAAAAGGTGCCCGTCATCCTGGGTAAAACCGCGCACTCTGGTCATTCCTCCCAGCTCACCTGATTGCTCCCACCGGTAGACGGTCCCAAACTCAGACAGCCTAACTGGTAAGTCGCGGTAAGAGCGAAGTTCCGATGCGTAGATTTTGATGTGCATCGGGCAATTCATCGGCTTCAGCAAATAACCATCGAGCTCTCCCTTTTCGAGCAAGTTGGCGAGCTGGGCGCAGCTGCAACCTTCGTCAGCTAAATGCCTTAATGCCTCCGGCTCGATGAGAGGCGGGAATTGTGACTCGCGGTAATAAGGATAGTGACCAGACGTCCGAAAGAGATCGAGCTTCGCGATGTGCGGAGTAAACACTTCGGAGTAGCCATGCTTACGCAATTCCTGGCCGATGAAATTTTGGAGCTGCTGGCGAATGACCGCTCCTTTTGGTTTCCACAGGATCAGTCCTTGTCCAACCTGTTCATCGATCTGAAAAAGGCCCAATTCGCGTCCGAGTTTCCGGTGATCACGTTTTTTGGCTTCCTCTAGCTGAGCGAAATATGCATCCAACTCCGTCCGGTTTTTGAATGCGGTCCCGTAAACCCGTTGAAGCTGCGGATTGTTAGCGTCGCCTTTATAGTAGGCGCTAGCGACACTCGTTAACTTGAATGCACCGATGTTTCCGGTGCGCATTACGTGCGGGCCGGCGCAAAGATCGGTAAAATCGCCGTTGCGGTACAGCGATATCGCCTCGCCTTCGGGGATGTGTTCCAGAATATCGAGTTTGAATTTACTTGGTTGTTCGCGGGGACCAAGGGCCCCCAGACGGCCTTCCCGCGCCATTGCGAAAGCTTGTTCTCGACTCACTTCGATCTTTTCGAAAGGCTGGTTCTCTTTCACGATCTTCTTCATCTCGGCTTCGATCCGTTCGAAATCATCGAGCGAGATCCGATGGTCGATTTCCAGATCGTAATAAAACCCATTCTCCACCGGCGGTCCGGCAGCAAATTGAGCTTGTGGCCAGATGCGGAGAATAGCGGAAGCTAAGACATGGGCGCACGAATGCCGAAGCCGCTCGAGCTCGGTCATCGTATATCGCTCATCCAAAGTTTTGCGTTGCTCAGACATCTTTTGCGAGATCCGGAAGCTACACAGGCTGTCTCGGAAAACTAGCGCGGATTTTGCATTCAGAAAAATGTTGCGGTTGCCCGGCGAAACCGGAAGCAGCTCCCTCCGCCGCCAGGGCAGGCAGAACCTGCGCGGCAATTTCCTGCATCGACGGCCTTTTCAATGAAGAGTGAGTGGCTATGGTGGGTATTCAGGCGAACAGTCGATCTATCGCAATGAATTTAATCAACGTAGCGATTTTTGGGGCAAGCGGGTATTCCGGAGAAGAACTCGTCCGGCGCTTGGCCCAGCACCCACGGGTGCGAATCGTCGGTCTCACTTCACGACAGCACGCGGGGAAAAAAGCATCCGACCTATTTCCCTGGTTGGATCCACATAGTCCGGTGGCAGATTTGCAATTCATTTCTCCGGATGCCGCCAATTTAACCCGTGAGGATGTAGCGGCGGTTTTTCTAGCGCTGCCGCACGGAGTAGCATCGGAATTTGCAGTTCCCCTCTTGGATGCTGGAATTCGAGTATTGGACTTGAGTGCGGATTTTCGAACTCGAGATCCGCAAGTGTATCGCGAGTTTTATCATCAGGAACATCCGGCCAAAACGCTCTTGAGCCGATCGGTCTATGGCCTGGCGGAAATCCACCGCGATGAGATCCGTAAAGCTGAACTTGTTGCCTGTCCCGGATGCTATCCAACCGGCATTCTACTCCCAGTGCTTCCGCTGATTCGATCGGGTTTGATTCGGGCCGATTCTGTTATAGCCACCAGTATGAGTGGAGTTAGTGGAGCCGGTCGAAAAGCAGAGATTTCATTGCTCTTTGTGGAGTGCAACGAGAGCGTCAGGCCGTACAGCCTACCTCTCCATCGTCACCTTTCCGAAATTGAACAAGAGATTTCGCTAGCGGCCGGCCGGGAAACGAAGATCCAGTTTGCGCCGCATTTGGTCCCATTGAATCGCGGGATTGTTACGACAATCCACGCGGATGGCAATGCCAATGAAGTGCAGATTAGCAACGCCTACACCAGGGCGTATGGGAATGACCGGTTTGTGCGGCTTCTCGGTACCGACCGGTTTCCGGATGTGAAGCACGTTGCCCATTCCAATGCGATCGAGATCGCTTGGCGGGTCGATTCTCGTACCGGAAAGATAATTCTGATGTCGGCGCTTGATAATCTGGTGAAAGGGGCGGCTGGCCAGGCGATCCAATGCCTGAATATTATGCAGGGTTGGGAGGAGGGAATCGGTTTGAGCTGACTTTTTGGCGCCACGATCCGAGCCTCGCAATACGGCGCATTAGATACGAATCGTCTGGCGCCCTGGATGCGTCCCCAGATGGAATCGCAATTTTAGCTACAATTCTCTCGGCAGAAAACGTCGGCTGCAGTAAACGAATCAAAGCGACCAAACATGTCTTTGGGTTTCTCTGAGATTATTGGAGGCGTTACTGCCCCACTTGGTTTCACCGCCTCGGCGACCTGCTGCGGCATTAAAGAACCTAGCAACGCTGCTGCGGACCTGGCGCTCCTGGCTTCCGGTGTGCCCGCGGTCGCTGCTGCTACGTTTACGACGAATAAGATTAAGGCGGCTCCAGTCAGGGTGTCGGCCAGTCATGTCCGTTCCAGTGAGACTCGCGCCATTATCATCAATAGTGGCAATGCCAATGCTTGCACGGGGTCGACTGGTATCCAACATGCAAAGCGAATGGCGCACGCGGTGGCCCGAGAGGGACGATGGAAGGAACGCCAGGTGTTGGTCTGTTCGACCGGGCGAATCGGCATACCGTTGCCAATCGAACGCATCGAGGGAGCGATTCCAAAGCTGGTCGGCGGTCTGGAGACGAATCAGGGCGCCGCTTTTGCCCGCGCTATCATGACAACCGATACTTTCGCCAAAGAGATCGCGATCGAGATGAGCATTGCCGGGGCGAAGGTTCGGATTGGGGGAGCGGCCAAGGGGGCAGGCATGATCGATCCAAACATGGCGACGATGCTTTGCGTCATTACGACCGATGCGGCCATTCAAAAGGGGGCACTCCAGAAGCTCTTTTCGGCCAGTGTCGAGCAATCCTTTAACTGCATTACGATTGATGGTGACATGAGTACCAACGATACAGCGGTCTGCCTGGCAAACGGAATGGCTGGCAATCCACCGATCCGACTGGAGCAAGAAGAGTCTGCTTATTTTGGGTCTGGGCTCGATTACATTACACGTAATCTAGCGCGGATGATCGTTGAGGACGGAGAAGGGGTGACTAAATTCGTAGAATTGCAGGTGAAAGGCGCAGCGACCTACCAGGACGCGCGCAAAGTTGCCGAGGCGGTGGCTAATTCCAATCTGGTCAAGTGCAGTTGGTACGGTGAGGACCCTAATTGGGGGCGTATCATGGACGCCATCGGGTATTCCTCCGCCAAGGTACAGGAAGAGATGATTGATATATTTTTCAACGGCGTCGTAGCAGTCGAGCACGGAGTGGCCAGCTCGACGCCGCCGCACAAGATCAAAGAAGTACTGGCGAATAAAAAGTTTACTGTCACCATTGACCTTCATTTGGGGTCGGCTGAATACAAGGTATTCACTAGCGATCTAACTCCCGAGTACGTCAGATTGAATATGGGAGAGTAAAGTGATGAAGGACCCAATTGGTAATGGTAAAGAAATTCGATTCTGGACGTGTAGAAGCTTTGCTCGACGCTCTACCTTTCATTCAAAAGTTCCGAGGTCAGACCTTTGTTATCAAGTACGGCGGCAGCGCAATGGAGGACGACCACCTCATTGAGCGCCTGCTCCGTGATGTTGTCTTTCTGGAGAGTGTGGGGATTAACCCAGTTCTCATCCATGGTGGCGGTAAAGCTATCACGCAACGGATGCGGGAAGCCGGCCAGACTCCACGGTTTGTCAATGGTCTTCGGGTAACGGATGAGCACGCGATTGCGATCGTAGAAGAAGTGCTCGATCAGGTGATCCGGCCGCGCATTGTTGCCACGATCAATGAATTTGGAGGGAAGGCAGAGGGATTTTCGGGCCGTGATGTCTTTGTGGCGAAGAAAATATCCCCGCAAGCGGACGGCAAGAATATCGTTGACGTTGGGCTGGTTGGGGAAGTGGTTTCAATTCGCCTCGAGGAAATTAAAGAAGCAATCGAACGAGAAGTGGTGCCCGTCATTTCGCCAATCGCCGAATCACAAGACGGAGTAGTCCTCAATGTGAATGCGGATTTAGGCGCCGGGGCGTTGGCGGGAGCGGTGAAGGCGTCGAAGATGATCTACGTGAGCGATGTTTTGGGAGTGATGCGCGACGTCAAAGATACCTCTTCGCTGATACCGACACTTAATCTGGCTGGAATCCGCCAATTGACTGAGGATGGAATCATTGAGGGCGGCATGATCCCGAAGGTGCAGTCTGCGCTTGTGGCCATCGATCACGGCGTGTCGAAGGTGCACCTGATAGACGGCAGGATTCCGCACGCGCTTCTTTTAGAAATTTTCACGGCTGACGGCATCGGCACCGAAATCGTGGCCTAGGCCCGCTTAAACCACGAATGCACGCGAACAGACGCGAAGTAAGCCGCGACCACTGCGCGTCCATTCGTGGTTGGTTCTGCGGCCGAGCCGGAATTAGAACCACGAATGCACGCGAACGGACGCGAAGTAAGCCGCGACTAAATGCGCGTCCATTAGTGTCCATTCGTGGTTGGTTCTGCGGCCGAGCCGGAATTGGAACCACGAATGCACGCGAACGGACACGAAGTGAGCCGCGACTAAATGCGCGTCCCTGAGTGTCCATTCGTGGTCGGCTTTGCCGGCCGAACTAGGATTGGAACCGCGGGTTGCGGTTAAATTCAGCCCATTCGCGGTTGTACCAGCGCGGCAACGCGTTATGGTAGCGCCTTTCACGCGATGAATGAATCAAACACCAAACAACTCTTCGCCGATTTTGTGGTGCCATGCTACGGCCGCTATGATGTGGTCTTAACGCGTGGCGAAGGTGTTCGGGTTTGGGATGATGCCGGCAATAGTTACCTGGATTTTGGCGCCGGGATAGCGGTTTCCATTTTGGGTCATGCTCATCCAAAAATGGTGCAAGCGCTGAGTCGACAGGCGAGCACACTCGTTCATACTTCTAATTTGTACTACACTGAGCCGCAGGGGAGATTAGCCAAGCGCTTGGTGGAGTTGGTCGGCTCGCCCGGCAAAGTTTTTTTCTCCAATAGCGGGGCGGAGGCGAATGAAGCATTATTCAAGGTCGCTCGGAAATACGGAAACGACTGTCGATCGACCCCAGCGGAAACTGGAACCAGAGTTGAGATACTAACATTTGAACGCTCGTTTCACGGCCGCACGATGGCTGGAATTTCAGCGACTGGTCAGGAAAAGGTGAAGACCGGTTTTGCTCCGTTGCTTACCGGATTCCGACATTTACCTTTCAACGATCTCCCGGCAGTAGAAAACGCTATTTCCAACCAGACCGTTGGCATTTTGCTGGAAGCTTTTCAGGGCGAAGGCGGCATTTATCCGGCATCGCGCGACTTTTTGATCGGATTGCGACGGTTGTGTGACGAACATGAGATTTTGCTGATGTTCGATGAGATTCAGTGTGGACTTGGTCGGGTTGGCAATTGGTGCGGATGGAAAGTAATTGCCCCGGAAGTGGTCCCAGATGCGGTAAGCTGGGCGAAGGGAATTGGCGGTGGGTTTCCGTTGGGTGCAACGTGGCTTCGAGCAAAGTCGATTCGAAAGTCAGAGGGAAGCGAAACCCGACTATGTGATTTGCTTCAGCCTGGTAGCCATGGAACCACCTATGGCGGTACACCTCTCGCCTGTGCGGTATCGCTGGCGGTCCTGGAGACGATCGAGGATGACCACTTGGTCGAGCGTGCGGCTAGACTAGGGAGCTTGGCCGCCGAGCGGATCAGAAAAATTCCAGGCGTTAAGGAAGTACGGGGGCAAGGGTTGATGATAGGGATCGATTTGGACCCGGAATTGGCAAGTCGGGCCTCGCCCGGTAAGACCGTTGCTCAAACGTTGGTCAACGCGCTCATGCGGAACGGGCTGCTCACCGCCCCGGCTGGCGCCACGGTGGTCAGATGGTTGCCACCGTTGATCGTGAAGGAGTCGGATGTCGTTGAGGCGGTGAATATCCTGGATCGGACACTACAGAGTTTTCGCGAGTGATGACCCACTTTCTTTCTGTCGAAAAATCAAATGGTGAAGAGCTACTGCGATTGTTGGCGGATGCGCAAAAATTCAAAACAACCCGCGGTCAATCTAGTTCACTGCTGAGCGGCCAAACCTGGGCGCTAATATTTAACAAACCGTCGACCCGTACGCGAGTAAGCTTTGAAGTTGGGCTGCGAGAATTGGGAGCCAATGTGATCTTCCTTTCCCAGAACGATCTTCAGCTCGGACGAGGCGAACCGATCATTGATACCGCCCGAGTATTAGGTCGGATCGTACACGGCGCGATAATTCGGACATTTGCTCAGGCCGATATTGAATCGTTCGCGAGCTACGGCGCCATTCCCACAATCAATGCTCTGACCGACGAGGAACATCCCTGCCAAATCGTGGCGGATCTATTTACCATCTTAGAAGAACGGGGAACAATTGATGATTTGAGACTCTGCTTTGTTGGCGATGGCGATTGCAATGTAACTCGTTCTTGGATTTGGGCCGCTGAACACTTGGGATTCGAATTACTGGTTGCAGCGCCCCGGAAATACCAGCCGGCGGAGGCTCTAAAGGGACGAATCAAGAGTCCGAAAATCTCTTTCACCAGTGACGTGAAGGCAGCTGTCGCTGGAGCGAACGTGCTTTATACCGATGTGTGGGTGAGTATGGGTAAGGAGACGGAGAGCGCGGGGCGCTTGGCTGATCTAGTGGAATTTCAAATCAACGATGAGTTGGTGAAATTGGCTGCGCCTCGTGCGCTGGTTATGCACTGCCTTCCCGCATATCGGGGAAAAGAAATCACCGAGTCGGTTTTGGAAGCGCATGCGGCCACGATATTTTCTCAAGCCGAGAATCGATTACATGCACAGAAGGCGATCATTGCAGCGGTAAGCCCTCAGCCCCATTTTAATAATTGATTCTCTTCCTCTGATTCCCCCATTTGTTACCAAACGCAATTTGTTACCCGCCGCTTCACGCTGCAAAAGCGACTGATTAGTTCTATTTGCAAAAGCTCACCCACTTAGCCATCTGTTGTACCTTATTTATTCCGCAATATGATTGTTCCCTCCTTAGCCACGAGCTTCCTCCTGCAATCCGGGATCTGGTTTGCGCTTATTTGTGCAATCATTGGTCTCGGTGCCGCTTTCTATTTGATCAGATTGATTTTCGCGCAGTCACCGGGGAACGATCGGATGCGGCAAATTGCCGCGGCAATTGAGGAAGGGGCCAAGGCTTACCTGAATCGGCAAATCATTTCGGTGAGCATCATTGCGGTGGTAATTTTTATTCTTCTGGCGTTTACCCGGGATTTCTTTACTGCCACCGGATTTTGTATTGGAGCGGTGTGCTCACTGTTGGCGGGTTACGTCGGGATGCGGGTTGCGGTTATCTCGAACTGTCGCACCGCCCAAGCTGCGACGACATCGCGAGAAAGTGCTTTGCGAGTGGCTTTCAATGGCGGGGCGGTAACTGGTCTCTTAGTCGTTGCCCTAGCGTTACTCTCGGTCGGCTTGTTTTTCCTGATCTGCAAAGCGGTTTTACCGATGGACAAGGCAGTGGGTAGCATGGTCGGGCTTGCTTTGGGGGCGAGTCTTATCAGTGTGTTTGCCCGATTGGGCGGTGGCATTTATACAAAAGCGGCAGATGTCGGGGCCGATTTAGTTGGGAAAATCGAAAGTAATCTCGAAGAAGATGACCCACGGAATCCAGCAACCATAGCGGACAATGTTGGCGACAATGTTGGCGATTGCGCAGGCATGGCAGCCGACGTCTTTGAGACCTACGCTGTAAGCGTGATTGGTGCGATTCTGGTAGGTTTCTTGACCCTGCCGAACACGCCGGAAGCAATCATCTATCCGTTCTTGTTAGGAGGGATTTCCGTTATTGGAGCAATTGCCGGTATCTTCTACGTAAACGTTCGAAAGGCCAAGCCGGGGCGGGTTCTAATTGAAGCAGTACTTGCCAGCGCACTGGTATCTGCCGTCTTGTATTGGCCAGTAACGACACTGTTATTTCCTCCAACCATTCAGATTGGTGATCAGACACATTCGCCGCAGGAGATCTATCTGGCAGCGCTAGTCGGTTTGTTAATGACCGGAATTATCGTGGCGATCACTAACTACTATACAGCGACTGGATTTAAGCCGGTTCGAAAGATCGCGCGCGCCTCCGAAACGGGCCATGCCACTAACATCATTGCGGGGCTGGCGATCGGCCAACATGCGACGGCCTTGCCGGTTATCTTTATCGCGTTGGCAATATTGTCCAGCTATTACTTCGCCGGCCTGTACGGAATCGCTATTGCCGTCACCAGCATGTTATCCATGGCAGGAATTATCATTTCGCTTGACGCGTTCGGTCCAATCACTGACAACGCCGGCGGTGTCGCAGTGATGAGCGATCTACCCAAGGAGACGCGCGCGATAACAGATGAGCTCGATGCGGTTGGTAATACCATGAAAGCCGTCACCAAAGGCTATGCCATCGCATCGGCGGGACTGGCTGCGCTCGTCCTCTTCGGATCGTATGTCTCGGAACTTCGCGCACATTTCGGCCAAGGCGGTGCGCACGATATCGGACCATTCGAATTTTCCCTCGAACGGCCGCAAATTATCATTGGCCTGTTTCTGGGTGGATTACTTCCGTTCCTCTTCAGCGCGTTTAGCTTGGAGGCTGTTGGCAAGGCGGCGGGCGCGGTGGTCAAGGAGGTGCGCCGGCAATTGGCGGCGAAGCCGGGCATTCTCAAAGGCACGGACCTCCCGGAGTATGGAGCTTGTGTCGACATCGTCACGAAGGCCGCTTTGCGCGAGATGATTGTTCCAGCGTTGCTACCCGTGATCTTTGTGATAGTCGCGGCGTTTTTTGGACACGTCGTTCTCGGGGGACTCTTGGTGGGAACTATCGTCACCGGTCTATTTGTGGCTATATCAATGACGTCCGGCGGAGGAGCCTGGGACAACGCCAAGAAATACATCGAAGAAGGTAACTTCGGCGGCAAAGGTTCTTTTGCCCATCAAGCGGCAGTGACGGGAGATACCGTGGGCGACCCATACAAAGACACGGCAGGACCAGCCATTAATCCGATGATTAAAGTGGCAAATATCGTCGCAATTTTAATCATTCCGATTGTGTTCCGCTGAATCCATTTCGGATCGCGAATTGCGGGCTGCGGATTTGGTGCTTCGCAAGGCGCGAGTGGGTGGACAGCTCTGAATTTCGTGAGGCGAATTCCGATTGCAAGCTTGACATTCCGCGATCCGCGATCCGCAATTGAGTCGCTTGACCTATCTGCTATTGGTCACAATTAACCATGAAGACTCTGCTCCTCACGAATGAGTATCCTCCTTCGACCTACGGAGGAGCCGGTGTGCATGTCGAGTACCTCAGCCGCGAACTGGCCAAGATCATGGACGTGGATGTCCGAGCGTTCGGCGATCAAAGACTGGATGAACCACATCTTCAGGTCCGCGGGTTTGGGCTGGACACGTCGACCTTCCGCTGTCCCAAGAATCTCGTTTCGATCTTCGGAGCAGTGAGGCGGTGTACCGATTTCAATTCGACCGGGATTGACGCCGATATCGTCCATTGTCACACCTGGTACAGCCATTTTGGAGGTATTTTGGCGAAACTGAATTACGCGATTCCGCTAGTCGTCACGATCCATTCCCTCGAACCGCTGCGCCCCTGGAAACGAGAGCAACTCGGCTACGGTTACGACTTCAGCACGTGGATCGAAAAGACCACGATTGAGATGGCTGACGCCGTTATCGCGGTTTCCGAAGGTACTAAGGCCGATGTCTTGCGGCTTTTCGATGTAGAGGAAAAACGGATCCGCATCATCTACAACGGGATTGACCCGGAGGAGTATCGGCCAATTACAGAGAATGATGCTTTGGTTGAGTACGGAATTGATCCGAATAAGCCTTACGTTTTATTCGTGGGTCGGATCGCACGGCAGAAAGGGATTATACACTTGGTACGCGCGATCCGTTACTTCGCACCTGGCTTCCAAGTGGTGCTCTGCGCAGGGGCGCCAGACACTCCGGAGATCGCTGCCGAAATGAACCGAGCCATCGAAGAGGCTCAGCGATCCAGGCCCGGGGTAATTTGGGTGGACAAAATGGCTCCGAAACGAGCGGTGCTTCAATTGTTTGCCCACGCGGCGGTTTTTTGCTGTCCCTCGATTTACGAACCGTTTGGGATTATCAATCTTGAGGCGATGGCTTGTGAAACGCCAGTCGTCGCCAGCGCAGTGGGAGGAATCAAGGAAGTAGTGGTGGACGGAGAGACCGGTTTCCTGGTGCCTCTACGGCAAATGACCGAGAGTCCCTTTGAACCGATCGATCCGGATCAGTTCGCTCGTGATCTGGCCGATAAAATCAACATCTTGATGGCCGACCCGCAGCTCCGGCAAAAGTTCGGAAAGGCTGGACGTCAACGAGCCATCGACAAGTTCAGCTGGCATGCGATTGCTGCTCAGACGAAGAGCCTATACGAAGAACTCGTTGGAGCGGCTAAGGTGTAAGCGGCCGGTTAGATTGCGGATTGCGGATTTCATATTCCGAAATCCGCATTCCACGATCCGCAATAAGATCCATGTTTGTTGACCAGATTAGAATCCAGGCCAAGGCCGGGAACGGAGGGGACGGCTGCGTGAGTTTCCGCCGTGAAAAGTTTGTTCCGAAAGGCGGTCCGGACGGCGGAGATGGCGGCAAAGGAGGAGATATCGTGCTCCGAACCGATATTCATAAAGACAATCTGGTCGATTTTTACTATCAACCCATTTTACGAGCCAAGCGGGGAGAACATGGTCTGGGCAAAAACATGTACGGAAAGGCGGGCGCCGACTCCATATACAAGGTGCCGGTTGGGACCGTGGTTTATCGAATTCCTCCGCAGAAGCTCGAACCGATGCCTACGGAAGACGACCGCGCGCCCGCTCCGACCAAGGTGCGCATCGATCCCGCGGACTGCCAACTGATTGCGGATCTGACCGAAAAGGATCAAGAATTCATACTCTGTCGTGGGGGCGCCGGCGGGAAGGGTAACACGCACTTCAAGAGCTCTAGGAATCGTGTCCCGCGTCAATTTACGGAAGGAGAATCAGGCGAAGAAGGATTTTTCTTATTCGAGCTGCGGACGATTGCCGATGCCGGACTAGTCGGCTATCCCAACGCCGGCAAATCAACTCTTTTGAGCAAGATTTCCGCGGCTCATCCAAAGATTGCTCCTTATCCGTTCACTACCCTTAACCCGATGATTGGGGTAGTCGAGTTTCCCGGTTATGCTCGTGCTTCAGTTGCGGACATCCCGGGGTTGATTGATGGGGCTCACCGCAATGTCGGTCTTGGCCACGATTTTCTTCGGCACATCGTCCGCTGTAAGTTGTTGGTCTTCGTTCTCGACGCTGCCGGCAGTGAGGGTCGGGCTCCATTGGCGGATCTAGGGTCCTTGCGGCGCGAGCTTAGCCTTTACGACCCGAAATTATCTGAAAGACCGTGGATGATCGTCGCGAACAAAATGGATTTGCCTGGAGCGGAAGAGAACTTGCGGTTGCTCCAGAACCGGTTTGCAGACAGAGCGATCGTGCCGGTCGCAGCCGAGCGTGGAGATGGAATAGCGGAATTGAAGGACGTGCTCGGCCGAGTGTTGGTCGAAGAGCGGCCTGAAGTGTCACCGAAGTGACACGCTTTCACCGCAAGATGGTCACGAAATTCGTCGTTCTTTCAGCAGGTTTTGCAGCGCCTCCTCCAAATAAGGGAAACGAAAACGAAAACCGGTCTCCAATGCCCGCTTCGGCAGCGCTCGCTCGCTGTCAAGCAACAGCGATGCCTGGTCTTGTAATACCGCTTTCAAGATGAAGCTTGGCACCGCAAGAATGGTGGGTCGCCGAAGCGTGCGGCCAAGGATGCGAGTAAAATCCCGGTTTCGAATCGGGAACGGCGAAAGCCCGTTGAGCGGACCTGCGAGTGATACTTCTCGTGCCGCATGCAAAAACAGATTTGCCACGTCCTCGACGTGGATCCAGGGCATCCATTGATTCCCTGATCCAAGCCGGCCTCCTAATCCCAACCAGAAAGCCGGCAACATCAGTGCAAGCGCGCCCTTTCGGCCAAGTACCATCGCAATTCGGATGGTAACGACACGAACGCCAAAACGCGCCGCGCGCATTGCCTCCTCTTCCCAGGCAACTGCGACGCTACAGAGAAAGCCAGCGCTCCCGATCGGTGACTCTTCGATCAATTCCTCTTCACCTCGATCGCCATAGATGTTGACTCCGGAAGCACAGATCAGCGTGCGTGGCGCATCCGGCGCATTCCGCAACGCTTCCACCACCCACCGAGTCCCCTGAATTCGACTCTGCAGAATCCGGTCTCGCCGCGTCTTGGTCCAACGACCCAAAATTGATTCGCCCGCCAAATGTAGAATCGCGTCCAGATTGCTAACTGCCATTCCCGGGCAAAACGGCTCGGTACGAATGGCTCCAGACACCGGCGGGTTTGGAGCTCGAGAATAAGCAACAACTTGGTCTCCCAGCGATACGGCCTGACGAATGATTTCTTGGCCAAGAAGACCGGAGGCTCCTGTAAGTCCGATTACCATGGTTTGATTGGGAACCACGAACGATCCTCTTTCGTTCCGCCTTCGCTTCGCCATGGGGCGACCAAAAGGGGCTCCGGACGCTCCGTAGCTCGAAGAGCAAAGGCGGTCTGCGGGCTGGGGCGAACAGGCAGTGGATAGATCCGAATGAGCGAGCCCAATTCGCGTCCATTAGACGCTGCTACTGCTCGTTATATTCAAAGAGCAAGTAATCCCGCAAACGAGGCTCGCCGTTTCGAGGAGCGCTCGGCGGCAAGAATCGTTTCGATTGCAGCGATATTCGTCGGTTTCTCAGTTCGTGAAAGTGCGATGGAGCCAACTCAGGGGGAAGCGGTTGCCCGGACAATCAGTCGGTCTTGGGTTTATTTCCTTGTGGCCCAAAACGATGGAATAGCGTCCCTCCACTTTTCCGACTCTTTGTCGGAGGTAACGTATGAGTTCATCGAGCGCTTCAAGTTGAGCGTGGGTTGGAAGGTCACGATTGAAATCGCCGACCAGGCAAATGCCAAGCCCGATATAGTTAAGGTAATCGCTGTGAACGTGTCCGCCTGCCAATTGCTTAACCCATCGGTTGCCAATTTCGATCTGGCCATTGCCGGTCGACGTACCGTTACCGATGACGAAATGGTAGGCCAGTCCGTTTGGCATTTTGCGCACGTGGCGATGATAATAGTCAAAGATCCGAGCGTTCCCTTGTCGGGTTCCGCTATTATGGACAACGATATATTTCCATCGGTTCCGGGCCACGCGTGCGTCGTCGATTGCCTTGCGGACGGAAGGAGTCAGGTAGTGCCATCGGCCGCGGTATTCGCCGACCGGGGCCATATCGGTCTCGTCACCGGATTTTTGAACCACGATTTCGTCGTCGTCCCGCTTGCCGAAGAGAAACCAGCCATGTCGTTTTTTTGGCTTTGGTGTGGGAGCGGAGGCTATGATTGGAGTCTCTTGGGCGGCCGGGGGCTTCGTCACATCCGGCTCGGGAGTAGAGGTAGGACTCGGTGTGGCTGGACTGGGCGTTTCTGCAATCTCGACCGAAGCGGTTGGGCGTGGCCGTGCAATGTGGGACGGAGTAGCGGGGGCTTTCGAGTGCTCTTCCGGCTCCGCTGGGCGAAACGGTTTGTGGGGAGGGGTGGGCGGCACCGGCGTCTCTTTGGGCACTGGTGTTGGGCTCGGAACAATTTCCATTTGCTGGCGACTCTTCAGAAAAAGTTCTCGTAGCCGTTTCTCTTGCTCCGGGTCTTCGGCTGGAGCAAATGAGGTAGCGAGGATATAAAGGAGCAGTAGCGGTACCCACCGGCCCGAGTAATGGGATTGGACCTTCCGCAAATTTGGACAATACAAACCTAGCTCCTCTTAACGTACAAATCTTTTGGCATTTCGCGTCGATCAGGTCTGCTCTAAAATCGCTGGAAGGAAAGCATTCATTCCGCTAACCTCACCGGCTCATTAGCCTATGTAAGCAAATTCTGTCCGCGAAGTACAAACGGCTTAACACCTTTTTTGGTTTTTGATGAAAAAAATTTTGATCTTCACCGCAGGATTTGGGGAAGGACATAATACTGCGGCCCGCAACATCCGGGATGCTTTAGAGCTGGTGGCCCCCGACGAGGTGAGTGTTCAAGTTGTTGATTTGTTCGATCGTTGTTACGGCAAACTCAACGAATTCCTTCGCAAAGCTTATATCGCCGCGATCAACCGTACGCCGCGGGTCTGGGGCAAAATCTACAGCGTAATCGACGGCACCCAGTTCGTAGAATCGAACATGGTGATGCTGGCCAAGATGAAGCGTTCGATGACCGATCTGCTGAGCCAAATAGAGCCCGACGCTATCGTATCGACTTACCCGCTTTACAATTACGTGATTGATGAGGTTTACCCGGAAGGAGAGCCCCGTCCGTTTTCGCAGATCACGGTCGTGACTGACTCGATCACCGTGAATTCGGTCTGGTATCGATCGGCGAGCGATTACTTCATCGTGGCCAATGAAGATACTGCCGCCGTGCTGCGTGCCGGCGGTGTAACCGATGACCGGATCCGAATTTTTGGTTTTCCCGTCACGCATCGGTTTGCCGAAATGACCGATCATCGATATGACAGCAGCGATACCGGACCTCGCCGAGTTTTGTATATGATCAATTCCGGGAAAAAAGAGGCTCCAGCGTTGGTTCGCCGGCTATCCCGTCGTTCGGACGTTCGACTCACGGTCACTGTGGGTCGGGACGTTAGCCTCCGTCGAGAGATTGAAGTGGAGGCGAAATCGCCGGCCCACCCGGTGGACATCCTTGGCTGGACTACCAAGATGCCGGAGCTCTTGACCAGTCACCATGTTATTATCACCAAGGCGGGAGGCGCTACTGTTCAGGAAGCAATCGCCGCTCGAACTCCGGTAATTATCAGCCAGGTTGTTCCCGGACAAGAGGAAGGAAATGCCCGGCTAATAGTTGAGAATGATTGCGGCCGCCTGGCGCCGGATCCCGATTCGATTGTTGAAGCTCTGGACGATGCGTTTGCCAATGGCGACGCCGAGCTGAATCGATGGGTCGACAACATCTCTCGAATAAGCAAGCCGGATGCTTCATTGCAGATAGCTCGATTCATCCTCGATCTGGCTGTATCGGAAGTCGCTCCGCCTCGCCGGTCGATCGTTCCAAAGGAACCCGTCCCGGTCAATCTGGCGGTGAAATCGCCGTCCATTCTTCTCTGCGACTTCCATTCCCATTCCGTTTTCTCGGATGGGAAACTCACGATTCCAGAGCTGGTAGACTTTTATGGGCAACGCGGATTCGATGTCCTTTGCATCACGGATCACATTTGCGATCACAGCAAGGTGATCGGCAGAATGACAAATCTGACTGGGCTGGTACTGACGTTGGATCAGGTCGAGGACTACTTTGAGACGATCGAAAAGGAGAAGAAACGAGCGCTAGAAAAGTATCGATTGATTCTTTTGGCGGGCCTGGAATTCAACAAGGATGGTCTCACCAGAAAGAGCTCAGCGCATCTGTTGGCGGTCGATCTCAAAAAACCAATAAGTCCAAGCCTACCGATCACCCAGACAATTGCGGAAATTCATGCCCAAGGTGCACTGGCGATCGCGTCGCATCCGCATGAGTTTAAGACTCATTGGGGCAAAAACACGCTCTATTTTTGGGAACATATCGACCAATATGCGCCATTGCTGGATGCTTGGGAGGTCGCCAACCGAGATGATATCTTCAATCCAATTGGTTTGAAGCGGTTGCCGTTCCTGGCCAGCAGCGATTTCCACAAGCCAAAACATATCTTTTCCTGGAAGACGGTGCTTTTCTGCGAGAAAGAGCCCGAAGCCATCAAGCAATGTATCCGGGTAAACCGGAATGTGGCGATCACATTGTATCGCGATCACCGCTTAGGAATCGGGTTCACTGACCTCGAGCCGGAGAGTGACTTGAGCAAAGAGAATCAGATCGTTCAGTTCCCTTACTATCGTCACTCGGCCTAGGCAGAATAATTACCGGGAAAGATCGGTTTGATTCAAAATGGTGAATCCCTCCCCGGCCAGGACCGACCAACCACAGTCTGCATCGTCCAGGTGTAATGCGAGTGCAGATCGGCCGTGCGGTCGGAGTAGAAGCGGATAACAAACCTGAATATTGACCTCCGCCATGAGGAGGCACTGCAACATTTTTCGGAGATCCACCGCCACCTCCCGCATCTCAACGACCAAAATATCGGAAATGCTGTAAGCGATTTCGTTGAGATCAAAGATATTTTCCACCGCGTCGGGGTCGCTGACGACGAGCCGAACCAGTGCGGAATCGGTTGAGTCCTGAGAATTCAACGCCAAGACATGTACATCGCTCTCATTCAGCATTCGAACGATCTCAAGCAGGGCTCCGACTCTATTCAGGAGAAAGACCGAAAACTGCTTTACACAAGGTCCAGACGTCTTTTCTCTGATCTGAGGTTCTTCCGTGGTGGCCATTCAATACGCCAAAATTTATTTGTAGGAGTAGATCAAGCAAAAGCTTGTCGGGTGCGAATCAGCTGACGAGACTCTCACGTAATATAGTCCACTCGCGTCCGGACTAAATCCCGAAGCGGCCTTGTTTTCTGAGCCATATGGCTCGGAGGAGACGGGCTGACCCGCGTTGTCGTAGATCGTGATTTTGAGCCCGGTAGCCGATTTCGAACCGGCGGCAGAAAACCAGTAGGCGTTACCACTGTAAAGGTTCACCTCGATGGTCGCCGGATGGTCCTTCGAAGTCTTAGCATACCAGACGCCGTCTCGAATCTTGAATCCGTCATTCTGAAAGGCGCCCGCGAGACCCAAGACATCGCTTCGCATTGCTACTTCATCATCCGCGCTCTCCGCCGCAACCAGCGCGCCAGTAGCCAGCCATAACCACCCCAGAGAAGAAAGCAAATATTTCATTTTCCGATCGATATTTCTTTTGTGAGGGTAGCGGCCGTTTGGTTGAGAGTCTTTACCTCTTCCGGCGATGGTACGTGGTCGGGCGAAAAAGAGACTAGTTTCGACATGGTCTGTAGTTCACCGTTCACTCGGACTACTAACTTGTCTTGGCGGATTCGCTGTGGCAGTTGATCGAGCTTGGCGCGCAAATAACCGACCAGATCGGGTTGCCGCAACAACTTGGCCACTTCCGGGCTATACGTTTGCACCAGTAAGCCAGTAACAACCTGGGTTCCGCGGATCCAACCGCCAATGCTGACCAACGTGATCAAATCGGTGTCCCGATTTTCCTCGAGTGCCTTTTTCACTTCGTTTTGAGTAGCCTCTAGCTCTTCGTTCAGTTGATCCCAAGCTCCGCTCTCCGCGAATTGGCTGATGCTTTTACCGCGCGCGATTACACTGTCCGACACGCTTAGCTTTTTCGCTAGCGTCAACACATCCCTTCCAATGTTCTTAACCTGTTGACCGTCCTGGGCCTCAACCGCTATGTAGCCGTCGGCGATCAAAGTGCCTAAATTCAGCGCCATCTGTGCTCGGCTGGTGCCGTCAATTTGGGTAGGGGGCCGAAATTGCGAAGCCCAGTTGGGCTTGCCTCCTTTGTCGATCGCCTTAAAAAATTCTCCCGGCGTCGGCACCGTGATAGCGTCGATCGTTACCGCCTGTTTCATCTCTTCGGAACTAAGCGGCTGAACCGTGGGAGGGTTCTTTCCGGTATCTTGTTCGGCCCACCCAGAGGCGACGGGGAACAGTGCGATTGCGCTCAACGTGAGCCATTTCCGCAAATTGCGCATATTCGATGAACTTTATCAACTGAGGTCCGGCTGTCCAGCATTGGATGAGCTGTACACCGTGACGCGGTCGTTTAAAGGATGATTCTGCCCGCAATTATTTCTTGTGTTGGGGCCAGGTAAACCCCTGTAAATTTTGCTTTACGCGAACTGTTCCTCCCCCGATTGTGGCCTCTCCTCATGAAGCTGCAGGTGATTGTGATGCCTAAGAAAACAGTGCTTGATCCGCAAGGCGTTGCGGTTCGAAACGCGATTCGGGAGCTTGGATTGGATGGGATTGGTTCGGTGCGTGTCGGCAAGATGGTGGAAATTGAAACAGACGCTTTGCCGGATCGCAGCCAGCTCGAGCAAATTTGCCAGGATTTACTTTCTAATCCAGTGGTGGAGGATTATGAGATCTGCCTACCTGGTTCGGGTGAGATAGCGCACACATGAAGATCGGCGTGGTCCAATTTCCGGGATCTAATTGCGACCAGGATTGTCTTCGGGCGTTAACCGGCGGACTGGAGTTCGAAGCAGATTACCTCTGGCACAAAGAAACCTCGGTTGTCGCTTACGACGGAATCATTTTGCCGGGAGGATTTTCCTATGGCGATTATCTGCGCTGCGGTGCCATCGCTCGGTTTTCGCCTATCATGCGGGCGGTGGTGGCGGCTGCTCGAGACGGTATGCCGATACTTGGCATTTGTAATGGATTCCAGATTCTATGCGAGGTTGGTCTGTTGCCCGGCGCCCTGATTCGGAATCAATCTTTGCTCTTTGTTTGCCAGCCCGTTTGGATACGAGTGGAAACGAGCGAAGCGCCATGTACGCGGCTGCTGGAGCGCGGGCGCAAATTGCGCTTGCCGGTTGCCCATGGCGAAGGGGCATATATCGCCGACGAAAAAACGCTTAACGGTCTCAAGACCAACGACCAGGTTGTATTTCGCTACGTCGACTCCAACGGCGATCCGACGCCGGCCGGAAATCCAAACGGCAGTCTCTGCAACATTGCAGGAATTTGTAATCGGGAACGCAACGTCGTCGGAATGATGCCGCACCCCGATCGTGCTTGGGAAGCCCGCCTGGGCAGCGAAGATGGTTTACTTCTGCTTCGATCGATGTTCAGATCCGCCTTGGTTGCTGCCGCATGACTGGTGCGATTTCACCCGATTTAATTCATTCTCACGGCCTCACCGACGAGGAGTATTTGCGGATCAAGTCGATCTTAGGACGGGATCCAAACATTACCGAGCTCGGCGTCTTTTCGGTCATGTGGAGTGAGCACTGTTCGTACAAAAACACGAAGATAGAGCTCAGGAAGTTTCCGACCACCGGACCGAGTATTCTAGTGAGGGCAGGTGAAGAGAACGCCGGGGTCATTGATATCGGCGACGGCTGGGCGATAGCGTTCAAAATGGAGAGCCACAACCATCCGAGCGCGGTTGAACCATTCCAGGGAGCCGCGACCGGGGTTGGTGGAATTATCCGCGACATTTTTACGATGGGCGCGCGCCCAGTTTTTCTTCTCAACTCTCTTCGTTTTGGACCGATCAAGGGGACCTCTGCGGTCGCTCGCCAGAACCGGCGTTTGTTTCGGGGAGTGGTAGCTGGTATCGCTCATTACGGCAATTGTATCGGCGTACCAACCATCGGCGGCGAAGTGGCGTTCGACGAATCGTACAATGGGAACCCGTTGGTCAATGTATTTTGCTTAGGAATTCTGCGCCACGATCAGATCGCTCGCGGAGCGGCCGCGGGAGTGGGTAACCCTGTTTTCTATGTTGGATCCGAAACCGGCCGGGACGGTTTGGCCGGTGCTTCGTTCGCCTCGCGTGATCTTAACGACGAGTCGAAGAAGGATCGGCCCGCTGTACAGGTAGGGGACCCGTTCAAAGGTAAGTTACTGCTCGAGGCATGCCTGGAGTTACTGGCCAGCGGTGCGGTCGCCGGCATCCAGGATATGGGGGCGGCCGGTTTGACCTGTTCAACTTGTGAGACGGCCAGCCGCGGTGGCACCGGAGTCGAAATCGATCTGGCTCACATTCCGAAACGCGAACCCGGAATGACTCCGTACGAAGTCCTTCTAAGCGAATCGCAAGAACGCATGTTAATCATCGTGCGGCGGGGCGAAGAAAACCGGGTCAAAGAGATCTTTGAGAAGTGGGATCTGCCCTATGCCGAGGCCGGGACAGTGACGGCCGACGGTATGATGAGGGTATTGGATCACGGGAAAATCGAAGTAGAAATTCCGGCCAGGGAATTGGCTGAAGAAGCACCCGTTTATCAACGTGAGGCAGTTGCGCCCCCTCCGGCGGATTGGTTGCGCTTTGACCAGATTGCCGAGGCGGGCGCCCGCGAGAGTTTACTCCGCCTGTTAAGTGATCCAACCGTTGCGTCCAAGAACTGGATATACCGTCAGTACGATCACACCGTCAGAGCCGGTACGGTCGTACCGCCCGGATCCGATGCCGCTGTTTTCTTTGTCCGAGAGGCAGGCAAATTCCTTGCTGCAACCTGCGATTGTAATAGCGCCTATTGCAAACTGGACCCGCGTGAAGGGGCCAAGATCGCCGTGGCCGAAGCCGCCCGCAATTTGATTTGTTCCGGAGCAATCCCCTTAGCGGTCACCGACAACTTGAATTTCGGAAATCCCTATCGACCGGAGAACTTTTGGCAACTGCGGGAATCGGTGGAGGGATTGGCGGAGGCGTGCCGCCGTTTCAATACGCCGGTGGTGGGCGGGAATGTGAGTCTTTACAATGAAAGTCCGACTGGGAGCGTCGATCCGACACCAACGGTTGGCATGGTTGGCTTGATCGAGAAAGAGCGATGGATTACCCAGCAAGGATTTCAACAGGAGGATGACCTGATCTGGTTGGTAGGCGGGCTCGGAGACGAAATGGGAGGATCGCTCTATTTGAGATCAATCCACGGCTTGAAGATCGGGATTCCACCTCGTTTGCACTACGACAAGGCATTGGCAGTGCATCAGTTTTTGATTAAGGCTATTCGATCCGGTTGGGTCCAAAGTTCGCATGACTGTTCCGACGGCGGTTTGGCGGTCGCGCTCGCCGAGTCATGCATCTCCGGGGAGGTGAAAAAAGGCGCCGGGATCTCTATCGGCGCACACGGCCTCCGAACTGATGAGCTTCTTTTCAACGAGTCACAATCGCGCATTCTATTTTCGAGCAGGCCAGACTCAAAAGCTGAGCTGCGGTTCTTGGCGGACCGGCACGGAGTCGATCTGATTGAGCTTGGGCAAGTAGGCGGTCACAAACTGGAAGTCACAGTTGGGGAGCGAGTTATCGGGTGGGACGTGGATGAGCTGTTCGATTCGTGGTACTTTTCAATTGAGCGTTCCATCGCTTGATCCAATTTTGTGAAGATTTCTCATAAACCTACGCACGAATGTGGCGTCTTCGCCGTGTACGGTCATCCGGACGCGCCGCTTCTCACCTACTACGGCTTGTTCGCTCTTCAACATCGCGGCCAAGAGAGCGCGGGGATTGTTGCGGCTACCGGTTCAAATCGGCCTTTTCTGATCCATCGAGGCATGGGGCTGGTGTCCCAGGTTTTTGGAGAAAAGGAACTGGAAGCACTGAAAGGAAACCGCGCGATCGGTCACGTTCGATATTCCACGACTGGATCCAGCAATCTGAAAAACGCGCAACCGTTCGTGGTCGACTGCGCCCGAGGACAATTGGCGATCGCTCACAACGGTAATCTGGTAAACGCTGCTATTCTCCGAGAAGAGCTGGAATCTCGGGGATCGATTTTCCAGACTACTGTCGATAGCGAAATCATTTTGCACTTGCTCGCCAGCCCGACTGACCAAAAAAATGTCCTTACAGCATTGCGTCAGATTCACGGTGCTTTCTCATTTGTGCTCCTTGGTGAAGAGGAGATCATCGGCGTTCGGGATCCTTTCGGCTTTCGACCTTTGGTTCTTGGCAAGTTGGAAGACGCATTTGTGCTGGCTTCGGAGACTTGCGCTTTCGACTTGATTCATGCGGAGTTCATTCGCGAAATCGAACCCGGTGAAGTGATCATCATTAATGATGATGGCATCCATTCAGAGTGGCCGTTCAAAGAGGAGCGGAAAGCATTTTGCATGTTCGAGTTCGTCTACTTTGCTCGGCCTGACAGTCTGATTAGCGATCGTAACGTCAGCAAAGTGAGAGTAGAGATGGGTCGCGAGCTGGCCCGACTTCACCCGGTTGAAGCGGATATAGTTGTTCCGGTCCCGGATTCCGGCAACTATGCGGCTCTCGGGTTTAGTCACGAGCTGGGAATCCCTTACGAGCACGCCTTCGTTCGAAATCACTATATCGGACGCACTTTTCTCCAGCCAACGCAGCTGATTCGTGATTTTAATGTCCGGGTAAAGCTCAATTTGATCAAAGAATTGGTCCAGGGAAAGCGGGTAGTAGTGGTGGACGACTCAGTGGTCCGAGGGACAACGGCTCGCGCTCGGGTGGTGAATCTCCGAGAAGCCGGAGCCAAAGAAGTCCATCTTCGAATCAGTTGTCCACCGCATAAATTTCCATGTTACTACGGGATCGATTTCCCCGATCCGAAGAACCTTCTGGCAAACCAGTTAACGTTGTCCGAGATCCGAGACTATCTAGAGGTCGATTCGATTGGATATCTCGATGTCGATGGAATGGTCCGGGCGACCGGATTGCCGGCTAATCAGTTTTGTCTGGCTTGTTTCAATAGCGATTACCCGGTGCCATTCGATCCCAATCTTGATAAGTTTATCATGGAACGCCGCCAAAATCGGTCCCGGCTCTTCGCGGAATCTGCCAGTCAACCGCAGCTCTTTGCGCGTTCGAAATGACCCGCCCGAGAAAGAAGGCGTATGCGGCGGCCGGGGTAGACATCGCACTGGGAAATCTGGTGAAGCGAGGTCTGCAAGATAAGGTCAAAACAACCTTCGGCCCTGAAGTCCTGGGGCGGATCGGTGCATTCGGCGGATTCTTTCGCCTGGATTTGCAAGGGATAAAGGATCCTGTTCTGGTGTCGAGTATTGATGGGGTTGGCACCAAACTGAAGATCGCGATTTCGCTGGGAAAGCACGACTCCATTGCCCAGGACCTAGTTAATCATTGCATTAACGATATTGCTGTGACCGGAGCGAAACCGCTGTTCTTTTTGGATTACATTGGTGCCGAACGGCTCGAGCCACCGGTCTTTAATCAGTTGATCTCCGGTTTCACTAAGGCGTGCCAAGCTGGCCGATGCGCACTCATCGGAGGCGAAACCGCGCAAATGCCGGATATGTATCATCGGGGTGAGTATGATTTGGCCGGCTGCATCGTTGGCATCGTTGATCGCGAGAAGATCATCGATGGCACTCGTATTGTTCCGTCTGACGTTTTAATCGGTCTGCCATCAAATGGGTTGCACACCAATGGCTACTCCTTGGCTCGTAAGGTCTTGCTATCTGAGATGCGTTTGGGTCTGGGACAAAAAGTCGAGGGCTTGCCGAAGACTTTGGGTGAGGAATTGCTTCGGATTCACCGAAACTATCAGCCGATCCTGGCCGGGATTCCGCCCGGGCGAATAAAGGGAGCTGCGCACATAACCGGCGGGGGATTGATTGATAACCTACCGCGCATCCTGCCTGCCACTTGTGACGCATTGATTGATACTTCGAGCTGGAAAGTTCCCGCGATTTTCCGCCTTATTCAGCGGGGCGGAGGAATTGCGTTCCAGGAAATGCTGGAGGTATTCAATATGGGTATTGGTTTGGTACTAGTTGTTGCGAAGCGTAACGCGGCAGAGGTGATCGAACTGACTGCTGGGAAGATCATCGGTCAGGTCACGCCTGGTTCTCGGAAGGTGCTGGTTACCTGATTATTAATTGAGCCATGGCCGCGCAATCCTTCTTTCGGCGTCGATTTTGGGGCTTCGGTATCGGTGCCGGTCTCCTAGGTCTTCTCATTCTCACTATCCGCTACGCCCTGCGGCCACCCCGCAAGAGCCCGTTACCGGACAATATCTTTCCAGCGATTTTCGCGACCCGAATCCTCTATACGGCCAAAGGGGAACTCGTCTACCACGAATCGGGTCAGGGGAATCCTCTCATTTTTTTGCATGGCGTCTATCCAGGAGCTTCTTCCTACGAGTGGTCGCGCATCTATCCCCACTTCGCGGACCGCTTCCAAGTCCTTGCCCCGGATCTGATCGGCTTCGGTGAATCAACTCGCCCGCATCGCCCGCTGTCTGCGGCCGATCATACGGCTGTATTAGCAGAATTCTTGAAGGCAAAAACCGGGGAGCGAGCTACGATCGTTGCCAGCGGGCTGGGCGCTGCCTTTGCGGTCCTTTTGGCGGTCCAACACCCGGAACTGGTGCAACGTCTCGTTCTGCTAATGCCAGTCGGATTGACCGAGCGCGGCGCCAAGAGATATCTCGGCAGAGGAACGTGGATCTGCTCTCTCCCGTTCCTTAACCGAATTTATTATCGAAGATTCTTGGCGACGCGCGCGCAAATTCGCGCCTGGCTGGCCACATTTGCTTTTTTCGATGCCGACCGGATTGATGACGAAATTGTGGATGTGCTCCATAGTTTTGCCCATCGGTTCGACGCGGAAAGGGCGGTTTTCTGGTCGGCGAGTAGCAAACAGCAGGTCGATCTCTCGAAACGGCTTACCGAATTAATCCAACCGGTTACGTTCATTTGGGGGCAGAACGCCGTTTTCCCCCCGCTTCGGTCGGCCTACGAATTACAGCGGCTTCCGTTTCAGTCCAGTTTGGTTTTGCTCGAAGAATGCGGGATCTTGGCTGCTCTTGAGGTACCCCGGGAATTGAAACGGATCTTGGATCGCGAATTAGAATATCGAATTCGGCTCCATGATGTGGGGTAGGCTGGTGGATAGCCAATAGCCGATAGCCGATGCCGACGCCCGGAGCGCAGCTCACTAGCCGCGCCTCGATTTTCCAGGTATCCTCTGCCTGGGATGCCGGAAAGTTTTCTTATCGTAGACGGGCACAGTGTCATCTTTGCTTGGCCCGAACTGCTGGCCTTGCAGCGGCGCAATGGAACTGCAGCCCGCGAAGACCTCATCAAAACTCTTACGGAGTATCAGGACGTTAGCGGCGTAAATGTGGTTGTCGTTTTCGATGGCAAAGGCGAGCAAGTTAACGAGGTGACTGAGCCGGGTGGTATCCAGATCTTTTATTCTAATGCCGGACGAACGGCAGACGAAATTGTGGAGCGTCTGGTGGCAAAATATGGACATAAATACGCAATCACCGTTGCCACTGCTGACCTACTTGAGCAGCAGACAGTGATTTCATTCGGAGCTCAATGCGTCGGGTCCGAAGGTCTCCGACGCCGCATCGAAGACGCTAAGACGGAGTTTGCCACCGAGCTGAAACGGCGGCGCAAAGCGTCGAAGTGATAGCTAATCACCAATGAAATACTTTTACGATCATCGGCCGTTCGCTAGCTGAGCGCTGTCTTCCAGTATTTCCGCGGGGGGAACTCCGCGGAGTTCGTACACGCGCAAGATGGTTTCCTCGATCAAATTGTTTGGGCACGAAGCACCGGCCGTAATACCAATCACGAGCGGGCCGCTCGGCAGCCAATTTGTGGTCATAATTTCCGCGTTCTTATGCAAATTGAAATGCGTAATCTTGGTGGTGCTCTCGAGCTTATCGGCTCCCCGAATGAAGTAGGTAGGCAATTGCGCTTCTCCCATCTCGGCCAGATGAGATGTGTTCGAACTGTTGTATCCTCCAACCACCAGAAGCAAATCCATCCTTACATTCAGCAGCTCCCGGAGCGCTTCCTGTCGCTCTTGGGTGGCGCCGCAGATAGTATCAAAAAACCGGAAATTTTTCAGACCTTCGATTGGGCCGTCGCGGTCCATGATGGCCGCTCGAATTCGACGCTGCACCTCTTCGGTTTCTCCACGCAGCATCGTCGTTTGATTAGCCACGCCGACGGCCTTCAGATGCAATTCCGGGTCAAATCCCGGCGAGTGCGCATCTTTGAAGCGCTCCAACAATTCCTCTTTGTTTCCGCCATGCCTAATGTAGTCGCAAACGTAATCGGTATCGGCAAGGGTTAACACGACAAGATAGTGGCCGTAGCCTGAGCCGAGCGCTCGCGATGCGGTTGCCTTGGTCTCTTCGTGTTCAGCCTTGCCATGGATGATCGAGGTGACGCTCTCCATTGCATTCTGGCGAACTCGTTTCCAGACGCTCATGACGTCGCCGCAGGTAGTATCAACGATTTGACAGCCGCGTTCGTTAATCTTCGCCAGCGTTTCCAAATCGGTGCCAAACGCCGGAACAATGACGACGTCTTCGGAAGTGAGATCCTCAATATTTGCCTCCCGGTTTTTGCCAATGAGGTTTTTGATTCCCATGGTGGCGATCTGCTCGTTGACGAGCGGATTATGGATGATCTCGCCGAGGATAAATAACCGGCGATCGAAAAATACTTTGCGCGCTGCATAGGCGAGATCGATCGCCCGTTCGACTCCATAGCAAAAACCAAATTGTTTCGCTAGAAGTACGGTCGTATCGCGCACCTGGAGCGTACCGCCGCCGGCCCGAATTCGCTCGGTAATGATACTCCGATAATGAGATTCCACCTGTTCCTGCACCTTCGCCATCACTTCAGGCGTGCGCAGGTTGATCTTCCTGAATTTGGCTGGAGCCGCGCTCTGGGATCCGGACATAAATTATCCTAGACGACTTCTCGGAGCACTGCAGCCGATAAATAGACCTGCATTATTGGGTGACGAGAAGCGGCTCTTTCGGCGGCGGAAAGGATCCACTGGAAGGACCAGAGATGAGCGTGGATCCGCCGGGATCTTTCCAGGCGTAATCGTTCGGCCGGTCTACTTTCGCTCCGATCGTCTTATCTTCAGGTAATGAACTCGCAATCGTGATTGGGGTGCTGTCATGCACTAACGCGAAGAATTTTGGAGCAACATTCGGATGGATCCGCACGCAGCCATGACTGTGTGCGACCGGCCAAACTGCGCCGGCATGGAAACCGTACTCGGGCTTAAATTCGACCCAGTAAGGCATTGGGTAACCGACGTAGTGAAAACCCGATCCCGGTGCTCTTCCCGCCTCACCGGGAATGACTTCATTGCCCTTCACCCAGAAACCGTAGGAGGCCGATCGCTTGTCTTTGATCTTTTGCGTCACCCGGTAGCCCCCGGTTGGGGTGCCCTTTCCGGGCACGCCGATCGTGCAGGGGGTGATCAACAGAGGGTGGTCTCCTTCCATCACGTAAATCATCCGGTTTTGGAGCGATACTTTCACCCGAACCTCCCCTGAATTTTTTGGCTTGTAGGCCACCGCATTATAATTCCCGGGGAAAGTACCAGTAATCGGGTTCGTTATAGTCGTACAGCTGGTTAAAAGGGCGAAGCCGGCTGTAATTGCGACGAGGGGAGTCAGGAGGCGGGATCTTGTCATACAAACTAAAAATTTGGACCTGTATTGTACTCGAATGGCATTTTTTGCAAGCCGGAACGGAAAAAGGGAGAGCGACGCGATTTCGCTCGCGTGCTGAGCGGTGCTCGAGTACCGAGCGTCGCACCGGACCTTCAATGTCCGCCCATCATTTTCTTTATTGTGGGTTTCATTCTTACATAAACTCCTTACGCTTAAGTGGATCTGGTATCGCTCCTTTGATTGCAGAAGCATGAAGACGCCCTCATCAGCAGCCATTCCGGATGGTGTATCCGGATTGGTCGAACGCGTCACTTTTCACAATCCTGAGACAGGATTTGCCGTGATGCGCGTCACGGTAAAGGGGCGGAGGGAACCGTTAACGGTGGTCGGAGTAGTGGCAAGCGTTAACACCGGTGAGTGGATTACCGCTCAGGGCACTTGGGTACGGGACAGAGAACATGGGCTACAACTCAAGGCCGATTCTATTACCTGCAATGCTCCCAATTCTCGTGAGGGCATTGAAAAGTATCTTGGCAGTGGCTTGATCAAAGGTATCGGTCCGGTCTACGCCAAGAAGCTGGTGGACACATTTGGGGAAGAAATCTTTGCGATCATTGACCAGTGCTCCGTGCGGCTTGAGGAGATCGACGGGATTGGACCCACCCGCCGGCGTAAGATCAAGGCAGCATGGGCGGAACAGAAAGTAGTACGTGAAATCATGGTTTTTCTCCATTCCCACGGAGTGACCACAAGCCGGGCGTTACGTATTTACAAGACCTACGGCGAGAATGCCATTGAGACGGTTCGGGCTGATCCGTATACGCTGGCTAAGGACATTCAAGGTATCGGGTTTAAATCGGCAGATTTGATCGCACAAAAGCTCGGCCTGCCGCGGGACTCGATTATTCGGGCGCAGGCTGGCATTAAGCAGGCGCTTCTAGACGCCACAAACCAGGGACACTGCGCGTTGCCGCGAGGCACACTGATTGAGGAAGCGGCGCGGTTGCTGGGTGTCGACGTCGCCATCGTCGAACAGGCACTGGAACGCTTAATCTTGAATGCTGAGGTCATGCCTGAACAAATCGGTGAACAGCATCTCCTCTACCTGCCTTATCTGAGGCGCGCCGAACAGGGCATTGCCAAGCTCCTGAAGAAACTCAGCTCAGCACCATCGCAGTTGCCGCCGATCAATATTGAGAAAGCAGTGACTTGGTGCGAACAGCAGACGGGCAAAGAACTTGCGCCAACTCAGCGAGAAGCAATCAGAAAGGCGCTCGAAAATCGCGTGCTTGTGATTACCGGTGGACCGGGAGTCGGAAAAACAACGCTGGTGCGATCGATCCTGTTAATTCTCCGAGCCAAAAAGCTTGATTGCCTGCTGTGCGCACCAACCGGACGGGCCGCGAAACGGCTGGGCGAAGTAACGGGTCTGGAGGCGAAGACGATTCACCGACTACTGGAGTTCCAACCTGCCTCCGGCGGCTTTACGCGCGACGCAAACAATCCCTTAGAGTGCGATGTCCTCGTCAGTGACGAAAGCTCGATGATTGATCTGCCGCTTTTTCACAAACTGATCCAGGCGTTGCCGGAACACGCTCACCTTTTGCTCGTCGGCGATATCGATCAATTGCCCAGCATCGGCCCAGGCTCGGTTTTGACTGACATCATCCGCAGCAATGTTGTACCCGTTGTGCGCCTAACCGAGATTTTCCGGCAATCAGCTTCCAGCAGAATCACCGCTAACGCTCATAGTATCAGGGCAGGGCAGATGCCGCAGCTGCAGGAAACAGCAAAGGAATCAGACTTCTTTTTCATCGAGCGCGACGAGCCTGCCAGCATTCAGTCAACGATCCTGGAGTTAGTTGAGGTACGGATTCCAAAAAAGCTGCGGCTCGATCCGATTCTTGATGTCCAGGTACTTTCCCCGATGAACAGAGGAAGCCTGGGCGCTAGAGAACTGAATATGCTGCTCCAAGAACGGCTCAATCCTTGCCGAGACGGCGAGCCGACGGTTGAACGCTTCGGTTGGCAATTCCGACTCAGGGATAAAGTGATTCAAACTGAAAACGACTACGAAAAAGAAGTGTTCAATGGGGACATCGGACAAATTGTAAAAATTCAACCCGAGGAGCGAGAACTGGCCATTCGGTTCGATGACCGAGAAGTGCCTTACGATTTTGGTGAATTAGACGAGGTCTCTCTGGCATATGCGATCACGATTCATAAGAGCCAGGGATCGGAATTTCCCGCAGTGGTGATACCTTTGGCTTTGCAACACTACGTGCTGCTGCAACGTAACCTGGTGTATACCGCCATCACCCGAGGCCGGCAGATGGTCGTCCTCGTTGGACAGAAACGAGCTCTCGCCAGTGCGGTGCGCAACGACAACATCGGTCAGAGATTTTCAGCTTTATACAATCGCCTGCTCGCCGCTCGGTCGGAAATAACCGCGAATGGACAATAATGGACGCGAATTCAACGAGGATCCATTTCGTGTCAATTCGCGTTAATCTTTTCAAACTCCGCGTCAAAGAGTTCGGATTGGTTAGCATAAAAGGGATGCGTTTTTTCCGGATTAGCTGGCCGATAACGCCAGTGTTTGTATCCCCACAGCCATTGTTCCGGATGCTCGCGAATCAGTGGCTCAAATTTGTCCCAGCAAGCTTGCGCGATCTTATGGTACGGTGTTCTTGCGGGAAACTGCATCGGTTCAAAAGCCCGGATCAGGTATCCGCCCCCTTTGCGGGGCAATGCCACGAACGGCATGATCGGGGCTCCGGTTCGATGGTGCAAGACCGCGTGCATCATCGTTGCCCGCATCGGTAACCCAAAGGTGCGAAAAATCACCGCTGGGTCTGACATCTTTAGCGTCAGATCGATCAGGATGCCTACCGGGACACCCCGTTTGAGAGCTTTGAAAAATCGAACCATCGAGTTCTCTTGGGTAACACTGGTTTGGCCGGAGGTTTCCCGCAGCCGTTGAAAGAGAGAGGTCAAACGATCATTCTTGAAACGCTGCATCAAGATCAAGCCATTGTACCCGCGAAGGCCGTAGTACGTGCTGGCCCATTCGAAGTTTCCGAAGTGGATCGTCACCCCGACCACAGGTCGAGAAGCCTTGGTCGACAATATGGACTGAAGCAGTTCTTCGTTTTCGATTGTGATGTACTTACCGACGTTGCTGGCGGTCAGCCGCGGTGTCCAGAATAGCTCAAGAAAACTACGCCCGAATACTTGTACCGATCGCCGGGCGATGCGTTCTCGCTCTTTTGCGGTAAACTTGTCGCCGAAGGCCGCCTCCAGATTGGCTAATGCCACTCTTCGATTTTTGCGGTCGAGGTGATAAACGAGCCAACCGGCGCCGTCAGCAAGCATCCGCAGAAGCGCGATTGGTAGTAACGGAACTATGCGGAGCACGGCGCGTACCCCAATGTACTCGAACCAATAACGAAGTTTTTTCACAAGCGGCAGAAAGAATTCAGAAACGAAATAAACACCATGAACCGTGATCAACTTCTTAGAATTGTCGAGCCTCTCCTCCGCTGTCCTACTGCTCCAACGTTCGAAGGAGCCGTCGCTGAAGAGATCTGTCGCCAGCTGCGAGGTCCCGCTGGGATCCATATCGAAAAGGATCAATTCGGTAATTTGATTGTGGTTCGATCGGGTTCAGCGCAAGCGCGATATGCGTTCGTCGCCCATATGGATCATCCGGGTTGGCGGCTTCGGCCGAAGAAGGAATTTCTCGGGGGCGTACCGGCTGATCTGCAAGAGAAAGGGAAGATCCGCTCATTTGGAGATTTCGGCATGTGGGACCTGCCCGAACTGGTGGTGGAAGGGGACCGCCTCTATTCCCGCGCATGCGATGATCTGGTCGGATGTAGCGCGATCATAGGTTTGCTCAACTCTTTGGAAGAGAGTCGCTCATTGGCGTCGGCTTTAGGGATTTTCACCCGTGCAGAAGAAGTCGGCTTTATCGGGGCGATCGAGTTGGTCAAAGCGGGACGGCTCGATCCGGATTTGACCGTGATCTCACTTGAAACGAGTGCAGAGAGACCGCCGGCGCGTATGGGAGCCGGACCAATTATTCGCGTCGGTGATCGCACTTCCATATTTGATTCTGATGTGACCGCATTCCTGGTCGAGACCGCCAAATCGAGGCAACTAACGTATCAGCGTTGCTTAATGGATGGTGGTACTTGTGAGGCGACCGCGTTTCAACTTTATGGATATCGTTCGGCGGCGCTCAGCATTGCGCTGGGCAATTACCACAACTGTACACCGGATTCGCGAATCGATGCGGAATATGTCGATATAAGGGATCTGGAAGGGTTGATTGATCTGTGCGTGGCGATTGCCGCAGAGACAAGGAGTGCTGCCGATATTCGTGATACGCTTCGCCAGCGGTTAGGGGCGAGGTTGAACGATTTTTCGTTGAAGTGAGGTGATTTCCGCTAGGGATTTGATGAGCCTTGTTTTCGGTAGACTTTCTATGGGTCTTCAAGGGAAAAATAGTTGGGGTTAGGATTGCTGAAGCTGAAAGATCCAGGAGCCGTGTTGGAGTTGATTGCGGTGATGGAGCTCGGCATTGTAAGGGGTTCGATCGATCCACATTT
>DATNNZ010000425.1:0-15798 GCA_035601575.1 Chthoniobacterales bacterium | reverse complement strand
ATTCCGCCAATGAATAATCTCCTGCTCGCTTTTACTTAGGATTTGACGTGCAAGCTCCTGAAATGCCTGCGCCAAAGACGCGTACGGAATATCGCGTCTGTGCTGGTCGAACTTCCCTGAAATGAAGATGCCGCGCGGCCGAACGATTACCTTGTGCAGCTCATGCACGACGGAGGACTTGCCGATTCCGGCATAGCCCGACAGAAGCACCAGTTCCGATTTGTGAGTAGCGACCACCCGATCGAGGGCGGCCAGGAGGGTCTTGCAGGCCGAGTCACGCCCGTAGAGCTTTTCCGGGATCAGTAGCCGGTCTGGGACGTCTTGCCGCCCCACCGTGAACGACTTGATGTGTCCGACGGATTCCCATTCCATTAAGCATTTCCTTAGGTCGGCCTCGAGACCGGCAGCTGTCTGGTACCGCTCCTCAGCGGTCTTAGCGAGGAGTTTCAGGACAATGGCTGAGACCGCTTCCGGGATCCGTGCTGTCTGCTCGCTCGGCTTCGGTGGCTGCCTGGCAACGTGGCAGTGAACCCACTCAATGGGATCGGACGCTCGGAACGGAAGAACCCCGGTGAGCATCTGGTAAAAGGTGATACCTAACGAGTAAAGATCACTGCGGGAATCGATCGACCGATTCATGCGACCGGTCTGTTCGGGCGCCATGTAAGCCAGTGTTCCGGCAATAACTCCGGGAGGCTCGGCGGCCTGACGTTCGCGCGGCAGTCGCGAGGCAATCCCGAAGCCGGTGAACCACACTTTATCGGTTGCAAGGTCTACGAGAATGTTGGCCGGCTTGACGTCTTTGTGGATGAGCCATCGCCGGTGGAGCTTACCGAGTCCTGCTGCCATGTTTATTGCCAGGCGAAGGAACCGACCTAATTCCATCGGTTTCGCGAGACACTGGTCGAGCGGCTCGCCGCCAGGATCATCAAGTACGAGCATCATCCCTCCTTGGCGGCGCGTGAGAGCCAGAGGTCGGAGCGCCCAGTCCGAATCAAGCTCGTCCCGCAAAGAGTATTCGTGCTCAAGGCGCGCTAAGCTTCCGAGGGCGGGATATTCCGAGACCGGAGCCACCACTAGGACAGTCGATTGTTCTCCATTCTGCCGGGCCCGGGAAAGGGCAAACTCTTCGTCGGCTCGCAACGTCTGGTACACGTATCTTGAAACCTCAATCACCATAGAAGTAGACGATCTTTTCTTAGCCATTGGGGGGCTTCTGGTGTGATCGCCTTAAAGTAGCACCGTACGTTCATGAACCGAATATAATTTCTAAATCAGCGCTCTCTCGCCGCTAATCATCCGGTTATTCGAGAGGGATTGGTTGCGATTCTGAAACAGAAAGACATTGAGATTGTCGGTGAAGCTGCTGATGGCGAGCAAACCCGTAAACTCTATCATGAGCTTTCTTCCGATGTACTCATGGTGGATCTGCGCATCCCAAGAAAGCTAATCTTTGAGAATTGACTGGGTGGTCGGCAGCGATAGAGGCAAAAAATGACAACCTGCCATGTCGCCGGTCGCTTTAAGGTCATCCTTTTGCTGGCGTTTAGCGAAAAGCCAATCGCAAATCGTCAGCTGCGTTATGAGGCTACTTCGACGAGATGGATTTCCGATTCAAGCTCATCATGGCTCGAGCAGCCTCTGACTTATCCACAAACCACTACGCCGCTCTGTCTCGGTCAGAAATCGTAAATACGAAACAACCGACTCTTTGGATTAGGACGATATATACGAGCAGTCAATTGAACAACGGCTGCAAAAGAAGTATGGCAAGGAGCGTAACAGACTCGCGAGCCGGCATGAAATTCAGTCCTCAAATCGGAGAAAGGGCTGCATCATACAAAAAGAGCTAACCCTTAGAAAAGATTCGAATCTCCAACACTAAGCCGGCGTCGAACGGCTTGATGAGCGAGCACGCCTTCTTCGAATACAGAGCGAAGCCGATGAGTAACCCACATATTAAAGCGAAAAAATCTCAGCATTCCACGACCCCTGGGCCTTCTATGATTTTCACTCTGGTATTGGAAAACGGCCGGCATGATTCGCTGCTCTATTTACGCGTGGTTACAGTGTGCAAGCTACAACGGCTTGTTGGGCAGACGGTAGAGAGGGGGCCCTGGACGCATATTGAAATCTCAAAGGGCTGAGAAGAGTGCGAGACCTTCGTCGTTGAGGACCAGCTAGGTATATTCTTGATTGAAATCCGGATCCGCGACGGGATCTGTTTTTGAGCGATTCGACTATCCCAATCGTGCGACTTTCAATAGCAACTGTAATTTCTGCTAAATCTTCTCAGGCTGCGTCCGATTGGGATCAGGGGGACGCGAAACGAAATTGCGCCATCTCCAAACGACCGGCGGCTTGGGATGATTGAATGACATGAGATTTGCACGCGAGATGATTTACAAGTTAACGAGCAGCTATTCCGGAAGGCCAGCAAGGAAGGATGCTAGGGGCAATAAGACGAAACAAGCGGCGGAACGCTGTCCTGAATCAGGCACCTTCCCAACGCGATCCGATAGCGATGGGCAGACTGTATCTATAATCGTCAGATAACCAAAGCTTCTTTGGGATCGTTTCTAAGCGGCTCTGTTGTCTCATACGTCCGCTGCACTAGTTTGAGGCGATATGATGGTAGCTTCAAATATCACACCATATGAAAAGACGCGCTGCATTACTGGCTCTCACGCTCTCGTTAGGAGTATTCGCTCGAGCCGATGACATTCAATTCACTACACTCCCTCAGGTCGTGCAGACAACTGTCGTCCGAGAGACACATATTCCTGACGCTACTCTAGTGACCCGGGTAGTCCGGGAAGATGGCGGGATTTACGCTGTCACGGTTCGTCAGAACGATGCGACTCGGGTGGTGTATGTCAACGAAGCGGGCGCAATAGTTGATTCCCCAAATTCCACGGTAACAACCACGACCACGACTGAACCAGCCGAACAAGAGGTTATCACCTATGAGCAGGTAAAACAGAATTTGCCGCGGTACGAGCTAATTGAGAAAAAGGGTAATAAAGAGGTGTACCTCGACCATCAGACCGGCCAAAAGGTGAAGGTTAAACGGGAGGATTAAGAGGATCGCCGATTCCATCGAATCGGCCTCGCGGCAGCCTCTTTCGTCTTAACGAAGCCGGAACCGCCTACGGTTCCGGCAAGTTATTAGACGTACGCTGATCGGGCCGCGCCGGCACCTGTTCAAATGGGCCTTCGCACTCATCGGGAATGATGAAAGGCTCACCGAACGTTTTCGGTCTATGCTCGTCTTTTGAGCTGTCGTCCCTTTTTTCCACTTCTTTTGGCAAATCGTCACTCATTTCGTTCCGGAACATGGTCGCGCTTCGCCCGATAAATGGCCGCATCTTTTCGACGAGCCTGCTCGCGATTTGATCCACCTTAGTTCATTGCCAACAAACGAGCGAAATTCGATCAACCGTTGATCGATTCAAGCCAAAATGGCCAAACCACTTGTCTTCGCGGATTCGAACCCAGGCAATGGAACCAAAGAAAGAGCACACCGAACAAGAGGAGGACGGAACAAAGGTCGAGCGGACGACTTATGATGATCCGAACACCAATACCCACGTCGAAGAAATAAAAATCGGAAAACGGGCCGAAGACGAAGCAGAGCCGGAAGAATAACTATGAACCTCCTCTATTCCATCGCTCCCGCGGTTTAGCTTCGCTGGCTGCCGGCGGCTGCGGATTCCCTTTTTTGAACCATTCTTATCGTGTTAATTGGCGCGCGACCGACTCAAATCCTTGGAAATGCTATTGGAATCCCTTTCCTCCAGATTGAAGAGGATCTCAAAAGATTTCGCGACTTTATCGAAGAGCAAGGTCGAGAAACCGGCGGCTGGCGGGGTGAGATCATTCTAGGCCAGACTTCTCATCAGCTGCCGGCAACTGAGACTGCTGCAAGAGAAAGTGTTCCGTCTGCGAGCGAAAGCGCCGATCGGTCTATAAATTCCTCGCTTGCCGCGGATCTGATACAACCGACGCCCCCAGCTAGCCCCGAATAGTTGATATGAACAAACTCCAATTCAAGGGCTCGTGGAATGAAATCAAGGGCAAACTCAAGCAAAAATACGCTCAGTTGACCGATGACGATCTCGCCTACACTGAAGGCAAGGATGAAGAGTTGATTGGCAAACTTCAGAAAAAGCTCGGCAAGAGCGCAGAGGAAGTGCGCCAAATGCTGGAACATTAGTCGAACCGATTTCGAATTTCCTCTTGGAAATAATGTGAGGATTCCTGTTCATCAGATCAATGCACTCGCGTCCGTCTTCAATCGAGATGTTGAAGCCCGACAGGCATCGCCTATGACGCGCTGCTGAGGGCCGACCGCGCCGCGCCAAAGGTCGCTTTTCGTCCTGCGGTCAACCCGGCTGGGCGATCTCGAGCTATTGCGTTCCCAGGTTAGTGTCCTTACTATCCAGTTCGTCGTTTTTGAATGTGATATTGATGTACTTGTCTCCCTTACTATAGCGCCAAGTAGTTCGTTTGTAGATAATCTTGTCCTCCGTGCTTGTTGACGTCGGTGGACCGAGGATAGCCCGAACTTGCTCTTTTGACATCCCCTCGTGGATCTGATCATAGTTTGCGCGATTCAATTTTGAGTCGGCGGTGTTGTTACAGGCAGTAAGCAATGAGCCTGCCAAGGAAAGTGCGATGCACAAACGCAGAAACTCTTTAATCATTATAACTTTTCCCCTTAGACCTCATTAAGCGATCTCCCTGGTATTACACTGCTACGCCTGGTATGCCCGATGGGTAGCCTAGGCCAGCTACTTCATCTTGAAACCCATAGATCGCTTTTTCGCGTCAGTTTCGTGCGGGAGGCGCCACTCGGTCGTATTTTGCGCCTTCTTGTTGGTTAATCGATTTTTGCCGATTCTATTCGCTTCACTAAACAGCGGTATTTTCTGGGAGACCGAACGCAAATTAAACGGTGTTATAGTACATCCCTTAGCGCCTCGGGTGGCGATCAAGTTCGAATGGCCAGCCAGTGGTTCAAAAATGCGATCGTTTACTGCATTGACGTCGATACTTTTAAAGACGGGAACGGGGACGGGATCGGAGATTTTATTGGCCTTCGTCAAGGTCTCAGTTATTTGGCCGGACTCGGAGTGAGTTGCATCTGGCTCCTGCCATTTTACCCCTCACCGGACCGAGACAACGGGTATGACATTACTGATTACATCGGGATTCATCCAGCTCTTGGTGATCTGGGCGATTTCGCTGCGTTTATGGACGAAGCGGCCAACCGTGGAATCCGGGTCATCATTGATCTGGTAGTTAACCATACCTCTGACCAGCATCCTTGGTTCAAGGCCGCCCGATCACGGGATCCGCACTATGTTGATTACTACGTCTGGCGTAATGACCGGCCGGGAGATACCAGTAATGAGGTTGTTTTTCCGGGCAAACAAAAAGCCGTTTGGCAATACGACCGAACCGCCAAAGCTTACTACTTTCATCGGTTCTATGAGTACCAACCCGACCTAAATACCGCGAATCCTAACGTGCGAGATGAAATCAAGAAGATCATCGGTTTCTGGCTGGCGTTAGGTGTTTCCGGATTCCGGGTCGACGCGGCACCGTTTGTGATTGCGACCAAAGGTCCCGAGGCCCAGAAACAGCCGCATGAGTCATTTGTGTTCCTCAACGAGTTCCGAGAATTTCTTTCCTGGAAAAAAGGTGATGCCGTTTTCCTAGCCGAGGCGAATGTTCCGCCCGACCAAATGCAGCAGTATTTTGGCGATCGAGGGACCCGAATGAACATGGTTCTGAACTTTTTCGTGAACCCGCACGTTTTCCTGGCGATGGCCAATGAATCTCCGGAACCGCTCATCCGCAGTCTGGTACAGCTGCCAATGATCCCGGAAAATAGCCAGTGGGCTTACTTCTTACGAAATCATGATGAGCTGGACCTGAGCCGGTTAGGCGAATTAGAGCGTGCGCGCTGTTTCGAAGCTTTTGGATCGGAAAAGAAGATGCAGATTTATGATCGCGGAATCCGGCGAAGATTAGCGCCGATGCTTGGCGGAGACATCCGACGCCAGTTGCTTGGGTACAGTCTCATCTTCACGATTCCGGGGACTCCAGTGCTCTGGTATGGAGAGGAAATAGGTATGGGTGATGACCTGCATCAGGAAGAGCGGAATAGCGTGCGCACTCCGATGCAATGGAATGCAGAACCGAACGCGGGATTTGCGGATCCGTCAGTAAAAAAACTGCGCCGGCCGGTCATCGATTCGGGAGAATTTGATTATCGGCGGGTCAATGTTCAAGCCCAGCGACGAGATCCTCACTCGCTATTGAATTCATTGGAAAGAATGATCCGAACGCGAAAAGAGTATCCCGAGTTTGGTTGCGGTAAATGGCGATTAGTAGAAAGCGATCGCCCGGATCAAATATTCGCCCATGCTTGTGAAGACGCGGGAAATGCAGTGTTGGCGGTTCATAATTTGTCGGGCAAGCCATTGGAAGTGAATGTCAGGCTTTGGAGCGACCAGTTTGATCACGCGGTTTTTTTGTTCGGGGATGTCGACTCCAAGGAGATTAAGGACAAGGATCTGGCGATGGAGTTGCCTGCATACGGCTACGACTGGATACGACTGCGGCCGTAATCAGGAGAAGTAAGCACCCGAACCTGGCGGTAATGGACCCAGGTTTCTCGCTTTCCGGCGAACTACTGGGCCAGTTTGTGACCGAAATGCGATTCTATTTCTCCTGATGGTGCCGACTGATAGGGCGATCGTCGAGTCGGACTAATGCTACGGCGCTCGACCCTGTACTAACCTGATAACCAAAACAATTACCGCAATCACAAGAAGCAGATGGATAAAACCCCCGGCAACGTGGCCAATCAGGCCCAGCAGCCAGAGCACTAGCAAAACCACAATGATAGTCCAGAGCATAAGATCTTTCAGCTATTTGAGATAGTTTCGTTCGTGATCTTGTTCGCGTATGCGAGTTCGCCTGGATTCGACTAAACCATAAGCAATCGACCTCCGCGTTCGTCTTCAGGATCTCGTCGTTTTACCGCACTCACACGCCGCCTGTTCGTAGGAGACCGGTAACCTGGTCGTGAGACCGAACGAGAAATGTTGCCGGTGACACCAAATGCTGGCAGCGCACTAAATTTCTCAAGTTAGGACCTACCTCTAACGAACAAAAGGCTAGCTGCTTTCCTTCCGGTACGCCTGCGCCCACTAGCAAGTTCGACCTCACCTCAGTTATCCAATCGACATGTCGGCCGCATAAGGGTGCCGCTTAAATGGTCGGGTTCCGCCCCATAAGGGTGTCCCGTATATCCTGAGCGATCCGTCATGGAGCGGCCCGATTTTCAGAAATCCGCACTGAATTAGACTGAGTAACTAAATCTACCTGAGTATTCAATGGAAGAAATAAACACAGAAATACCGACGGACGTTGAATTGATGGAAGCGGTTGTGCGCCGAGATGCGGACGCTATGGCAGCAATTTATGAACGCTACGAATCGACGCTGCGGACAGTGATACTAAGTGTGTTACACGAAGATGGTGAGACCAATGATGTCTTGCATGACGTCTTTATCCAACTCTGGAACCGGGCGGATCGATTCGTAGCAGCAAAAGGATTGCATGGATTTCTAGTCACTATGGCGAGGCGCAGGGCGCTCGATCGTTTGCGCCGCCGTCTGGCTTACCGCCGCGCCACTGACCGATTCGAAACGCAGATGAAAGCGGAATTTAACGATAAAGTTCGGGGGCACGGAGTGAAATCGATGGATTTCGACTTATCCGAGCTCCTTTGCAAAATAATCCATTTGCTGCCGGAACCGCAACAAGAGATAGTGCAGCTAACATTTTTCGAAGGATTGAGTCAGCGCCAAATCGCTGCAGAAAAATGTATTGCCCTAGGCACAGTCAAAACCCGGTTACAATTGGCTCACAAAAAACTGTTGAACTATTTGGTGCCGATCCAGGATAAAATCTGGTGATGAGTAATCGGGCACTAATTTGAGTTTCAATTTGGAGGATTTTCCGACCGATCACGGAAGGAACTGAATCAATTTTTCTGAGAGGACGCTGGAAGACCGTGACTCTTCAAGAATTCGTCAAGCACCTCTTGAAGCCTTTTGAGAGAAGTGCCTTCCTTGACATCGACTCCCACGACAGAGATTGCTCCTGGCGCCAAATTGCTTTGCGGCTCAGGTGGTTCAGAAACTTTAATTTCCGACTTCGCCAAGTGATCAAGAAACGACGGTAAGAGCTCTCCTTGCACATGAAAGCTTGGCAGGGACTCGTGGGTGGGTGGTAGGAGAATAATTTTTTCAGACTGCATGACGTATTTGGAATTCTCTTATTGATCGACAGCGGCCGAGGCTTCGGATGGGTCAAAAGGGCAGTTCTCAGGTACCGATTCGGAATCCGGCTTGGCCATTCAAATGCTTCAACCACAACCTAGAGTTGCAAAGTTGATCGGCCGCGAGACAACAAGTCGTCGGTCGCAGTTCTTACTGGCCGCCGCAACATTTATTTCAGATCGATTCGTTAGCGAGGGTTTCCGCTAACCAATCCACGCGGATCTTCCGCGCGAACATATCTCAACAAAAGGAATGAAATGATCACGGAACCAGAAGAGACGAGCAAAGAGAACCCAGAGAAGAAGGATAAAATTGAGCGAGTCCCCGAAGGAACTTTCGGCGGCACCCGGGACAGACTGAGTGAAGTCGAAGGTGATGAGCCGGTACCAGATGATACCGGCGATCAAGGACACGGCCAAAATTGAGGGGTAGAAGGGAAGCCGGAAATTCCGGATCAATGCGGCGGAGCACCGTTAAGACAAGACCGTGCGCAATTGAAACATCATCTCCAGAGTGGGAAGCTGCTGTCGTCATGGCAGAGCGCGCCGCTGAACAAGTGCAGGAAAAAGTGGATGCCGTCTATCGCTCGGAGTCGCGGCGGATCTTTGCGACTCTAATCCGCCTGCTCGGCGACTTCGAGCTGGCCGAGGACGCGCTGCACGATGCCTTCAATGCTGCCCTCGAGCGATGGCCAAAGGAGGGCGTGCCCGCCAATCCCCGCGCCTGGCTCATTTCGGCGGGCCGGTTCCGGGCCATCGACGCGATGCGGCGGCGCGCCCGGTTCGACGCGTCGCAGGCGGCTATCGCGGAACAACTCGGAGCCGAGGCCGGCGACGCCGCGAGCTTTGAAGACGAGAGCATCGAGGACGACCGGCTTCGGCTGATCTTCACCTGTTGTCATCCAGCGCTGCCGCCGGAAGCTCGCGTCGCACTGACGCTGCGGGAGGTGTGCGGCCTGACGACCGAGGAGATTGCGCACGCTTTCCTCACCGTTCCGTCCACGCTGGCTCAGCGCATCGTGCGCGCCAAAGCCAAGATCCGTGATGCGCGTATTCCGTATCAGGTTCCGTCGCCGCCCGAACTGCGGGACCGCTTGTACACGGTGCTCCAGGTGATTTACCTAGTGTTCAACGAGGGATACTCCGCCTCGTGGGGTGAGTCACTCACGCGGTCTGACCTCTCGGGGGAAGCGATCCGCCTGGGGCGGCTGCTGGCCGGGTTGTTACCGGAGTCGGAAGCGATGGGACTCCTCGCGCTGATGCTGCTGCAGGAATCGCGTCGCGTCGCGCGGACGTCGCTGACAGGCGACCTGATCTTACTCGAAGACCAGGACCGCTCGCTCTGGAGTCGCGATCAGATCGCGGAAGGAAGGACGTTGGTGGAAAGGGCGCTGTCGTCCCGCCAGGTTGGGCCATACACACTTCAGGCGGCAATCGCGAGCGTGCATGCCGACGCGCCCAACGCCGGAGCGACGGATTGGGCGCAGATTGCCGGGCTATACGATGTCCTGGTGCATGTGGAACCGTCACCTGTGGTGGAGTTGAATCGCGCTGTGGCGGTGGCGATGCGGGATGGCCCCGATGCGGGTCTCGCGCTGATCGATGCCATCCTCGCGCGCGGCGATCTTGCCGATTACCACTTGGCGCACGCGGCCCGGGCGGACTTGTGCCGGCGACTGGGGAGAACGGCGGAAACTCGAGCCTCCTACGAAAGGGCTCTCACGCTGGCGCGTCAGGAGCCGGAACGGCGGTTTCTCCAACGGCGATTGGCTGAGTTAGGTTGAGATGCAGTTTCGTTGTCGATTTCCGGCATTCCCGAACGACTAGCTGGTGGAAGAACAATTCCACTGAACCAACACAAGGAGACAAAAATGCGATTCATGGTAATAGTCAAAGCCAGCAAATCCTCAGAGGCGGGCGCCCTCCCGAGCCAGGAGCTCATCGCCGAGATGGGAAAGTTCAACGAAGAGCTGGTCAAAGCCGGCGTGCTGCTCGCGGCTGAAGGGCTGCAGTCAAGTTCGAAGGGGGCGCGGGTCAAGTTCGTGGGCGAGAAGCGGACTGTGACCGACGGGCCATTCGCCGAAACAAAGGAGCTGGTCGCCGGCTTCTGGCTATGGAAGTGCGCGTCGTTACAAGTGGCGATCGAATGGATCAAGCGCTGTCCCAATCCTATGCCCGGCGATGAAGCCGAGATCGAGATTCGGCAGGTGTTCGAGCCTGAGGACTTCGGTCCCGCAGTTAGTGAGAAGCCTGCGCAGGAAATGCGCCGCGAAAAGCGGTAACTCCCATGACACCGCAGAACCAGGAGAAGAATATGAAATACATCTGCCTTGGATACATTGAAGAGAAGAAGTGGGAGACGATGTCCGAAAGCGAGCGCAACGCCATGTTGGATGAGTGCTTTGCCTACGACGACATGCTGCGGAAGAACGGTCACTTTGCCGGCGGGGAAGCGCTGCAAAGCCCTCGGAACGCTACCACGCTGCGATGGCAGAACGGCAAAGTGTCCATTACCGATGGTCCATATGCCGAGACTAAGGAGCAGTTGGGCGGAATTCTCGTGCTCGAAGCCACGGATCTGAACCACGCAATCCAGTTAATGTCGAAGCATCCCGGTGTGAAGGCAGGCCCTTTCGAGATTCGCCCGACTGCAGACTTGACCGAGATGATCCACGAAAGTGAACGGCGGCGTTCGCGAGCAGAGGGACAATAACGCTGAGCGCTTGCCTGGGTTCTACTTCTTCAATCTTCAGACGCACACGCTGGATGTTCTTGACGATGTGGCCAACAGCGCATGGCGTTCCGAGCCGCCGTTCGAATCGGGCGGAGGCGGGCTCATCTCGATGGTGGATGACTATTTTGCCTTTAGCCGCATGCTGTTGAACAAAGGCCGGCACGGTCGGGAGCAAATTCTTTCACGCGCCACCGTGCGGTTGATGACTGCAGATCAACTCACGCCTGAGCAACGCGCAGGGTCCGAAATCTTTTTCGGCTCGTATGGCAGCTGGGGCTTCGGAATGGCGGTGGACATTCAGCGCAACGAAATCTCCCGCACCCCAGGCCGATTCGGTTGGGACGGCGGCTTCGGCACATCGGCATACGCCGATCCTGCAGAGGGAATGATCGGCATCCTCTTTACACAGGGCATGATGGATTCGCCGGAACCGCCGAAGGTATTCAGCGACTTCTGGACACTGGCGTATGGAGCAATGGAATAGTCAATATGCAACGGCTACAGCCGGAGAAGAGGCAGACTGCTTTTCTGTCTGTGGCCCGTAAGCCGTAGCCTGACTACGCTGCGATCTCCACGCTTATTGCACCGAGATCTTGCGAGGCTTGACGGTTTCTGCTTTTGGCAGCGTAACGGTCAAGATTCCAGCGTCGATTTTCGCGCCGAGTTTCGTCGTATCGATCGATGGATCAAGCTCGTAGACGCGGCGGAAATCGTGCGGCTGGATCTCCCGATAGATCAATTCAGCAGTAAGTTCGGTTTGCTTCCGATGACCTAGCATAGTCAGCTCACCGTTGTCGACGGTGAGTTCGAGGCCACCCTTCTCGACACCAGGCATTTCCGCTCTAATAACATAGCCCTCATCAGTGGTTTCTATATCTACCAACGGGGTTACGAAGGCTGGGCGATGGTCCTCATTGGGAGTCATTACTTGTTCCTTTGAAGGCAGGGATGGAATATTCATTGTTTTCTCCAGGTTCCGGCGCCTGACGTGCTGAGCGCCCGTCGGCACCAGATAATTTCATTTGAGGTCGACTTCGATCTGTTTTGGCTTTGCTTCCTCCGCTTTCGGTAGCACTACCTGCAAAAGGCCGTCTCTATAGCTGGCTTTCACTTTGCCGGGATCAACGGGAGTCGGTAGTGTCAAGCTGCGCTGGAATTTGCCGTAGAACCTTTCGGTAAAGAATCCCTGCTCGCTAGATCCTTCGTGTTTGCGTTCGCCCGAGATAGTGAGCGTGGCGTCGTGCAGCAAGATCTCGATCTCTTCCTTCTTGAGACCAGGCAGCTCCGCGATGACGATGAATTGATCTTTGTCTTGATAGACATCAACTGCAGGATTCCAACGGCTCAACGAAGCTGGGGATCGAAAGGATGAGCCAAAGGTTGAGTTATACACCCGATCCATTTCCGCCCGCATACTGGTGATTCGATCCAGAACAGCCGATAGATCCATTTGGGGATAACGTTGATAACGAACGATGTTCATAGGTTTTAACTCTAGGTTACTAAATTCGCCCTTTTGAAGTTTAGCCTGTGTCCATCGGCTTCTCCCATACTCGTTTCCACGGCTTACGGTTTGCTCTCGGTATGACTGGAAACGGAATGAGAGCTTCGACCTGAAGAAAAAGGGCAACTGCCGTAAAGGCGAAGAGCGGCTACCGGCCGAAGGGCGCAGTCGGGCTCGTCCGATAGTAGGCGACATCACATCGATAATAGCTTATCCTAGGGTTAGGATTTCGAACCTCCGCCGTTCTCTCCAAAGCTGCCCAAGTGAGCTAACCGTCAAACCGACGCAAATCGAAGTTCGGAGAAGCTAACGCCGCCCGAGGCTGCAAAGGCTTGAAAGCATCAAAGGGCGTCCTACGCCAAGAAGGTACAAAATGAATGAACCATTATACGAAAACGACCAAGCTTTTCTGAGCGGCTCCAGGAGAAACGACCATGAAGCCGAAATCGGTAATTTTTTCTATGATCTGAAACCGACTCGCGATGCGGGCACTGGCCTGACAGAGCAAACGATCGATTACATCGTCGACGTGAAAGGGGAGCCGGAGTGGATGCGCGAGTTCCGCAAAAATGCTTTCCATGTGTTCAACAGCAAGCCGTTACCGACGCATTGGGCCGGCGACGAGCTCAAGGAAATCAATTTCGATCTGATCCGTTATTACCTCGCTTCTGGCGATGCCACCAAGCGGACGTGGGATGAGGTTCCGGAGGCGATCAAACAAACATTCGAGCGCCTGGGAATCCCGGAGAACGAACGGAAGTTCCTTGCGGGAGTCGAAGCCCAGTTTGATAGCGAGGCAGTCTATTCGAATATCAAGAAGGCGGTTTCGGACCAAGGGGTTATCTTTATGGGGAGTACTGAGGCCCTGAAAGAACGGCCTGATCTGTTTCGAAAATGGTTCGGCAAGGTTATCCCGACCGGTGACAATAAATTCAGTGCCTTAAACAGCGCCGTGTTCAGCGGTGGCAGTTTTATCTATGTTCCGCCGGGAGTGAAAGTGAAGCATCCGTTGCAAGCCTATTTCCGAATCAACGCGGAGAATTTTGGTCAGTTTGAACGCACATTAATCATCGCGGACGAAGGTTCTGAGGTGATGTACATGGAAGGCTGCACTGCACCGAATTTTACCACGGCAACGCTCCACTCTGCGGTGGTCGAACTGGTCGCCCTTCCACGAGCGAAAATCCAATATGTAACGGTTCAGAACTGGTCACCCAACGTATTCAATCTGGTCACGAAAAGAGGATTGGCAATGGAGGAAGCGGAGATCAAGTGGATCGATTGTAACATCGGCTCCCGCTTGACGATGAAGTATCCGGGCGTGGTGCTGAAAGGGCGCAAAGCCCGAGGCGAGGTGATCAGCATTGCGCTGGCACGTGATGGTCAACACCAGGATACTGGCGCGAAAATGATACACGCGGCCGATGAGACGACGAGCAACATTGTTTCCAAAAGTATCAGTGTAGGAAAAGGGCGCGCGACCTATCGCGGCATAGTTTATATCCCGAAACACCTCAAGGGTTGTAAGAACAATACCGAGTGTGACGCGCTTCTGATCAACTCAGCCGGTCGCACCGACACCTATCCGGCCATTACGGTCCGCGGTAGAGGGAACAGCACTCAGCACGAGGCCTCGGTCAGTCAGATTAGCGCTGAGCAGATTTTCTATATGCAGCAACGCGGACTAAGCAAAGGTGAGTCGATGAGTTTGGCGGTAAACGGATTTGTCAACGACTTAGTAAGCCAATTTCCGATGGAATATAGTGTCGAGCTCAAAAGATTAATCGACCTCGAGATGGAGGGTTCGGTCGGTTAAGGGAGTTGCTTTGTCCAAGCCCTTTCGGCGCAATCTCAGAAGGCATACATAAAGAGGCGAATAACTCTTCCAAAAGAGTATTGGCCGAAATCGGAGCGCCGGCCAAATGTGGAGAAAGCCGAAAATTACCAATCCAGCTTCCAAACAAGCTTTACCGGGTCATGAGCTTTAGCGACATCAAAAACGGCGACACCCTCCAGGTAAGACTCGTAATTAAGTTCGAGGCTACAATAGCCTATGAGTTACGATAGTACGATAGACACAAGGTTGCACATCAACCGGGTGCACTCCCTTCTCGGTCAGTGTGCCATTATCCTCCTGGAGCGCGGGGCAAGACACGACGCCTCCAAATTGGAAGAACCAGAGAAAGCGATCTTTGACACGGTGGGCAATCGACTCGCTGTCGTCACCTATGCGGGTGATGAATATAAGCATTCGCTCGCGGACTTGAAAACGGCACTTGATCATCACTACGCCCACAATCCCCATCATCCGGAGCACTATCCAAATGGAGTTGACGGCATGTCGCTTTTCGATCTTACCGAAATGTTAATGGACTGGAAAGCGGCCGGTGAGCGGCATCCGGGTGGGATGAATATTGTTCGCTCCGTCGAAATCAGCAGCGACCGGTTTGCGATGGGTGAACAGCTGAAAAAGATTTTGATGAACACGGTGAGGGAGATCGGCTGGATTTGACTAGTACGGAAGCAAACCGCTAATCTCCCAATCTTGCTAGCCATCTTTAAGGATGCGGATGTAAGATGCCCGCGGAATTCCCTTTGTGACATTGGCAATATCGCAGTGAAGTCCGTTGCAAATCTTGCAGAGGACCGCAAAGGTCAGATTTCGTTCACCGCGCTCGATTCCCCCAAAGTAGCTTCTGTTCAGTCCACAATCCTTGGCAAAGCCGTTCTGGCTCAACCCCAGGGCCTTGCGTTCGGCCTGAATCCTGTGCCCCAACCTTAGGAGTTCGACGTTGTCATTTGCCATATTTGGAATCCTGCTTACCACATAGCCTACTTAGGTTCAGAAACGGTTGATTTGGCCATGAGTGTCGCTTGCCGCCGCCCGATCATCCGCACTGATTTTCTTGGTGCAAGGGCCGACTCATTGGGGAAAGAGAAGTTTATTTTGTAGAGCCAAGTCGCCCCGGTTCAGGAGTTTTCCCAATACTCTTTTTGAAGTGTTCCCCATTGCTTTCCGTTATGGCGAAAGTATGATCCTTAAGAGGATCTTTCTGTTGCTCGGGTCGTTTCAACGAATCCGGACGAAGCGGTGGCCCAAACGCGGGCAAACAGAACTGAGCCGCTAATGAAACTTCGCCACCTGGAATATTTTGTCGCTGCCGCCGAGGAGTTGAATTTTACCCATGCTGCCGATCGGCT
>DATNNZ010000424.1:0-4695 GCA_035601575.1 Chthoniobacterales bacterium | reverse complement strand
ACTGCCAGCAGGAATCGTGATCGTATCGCCATTCACAGCCTGTGTGTCGTGAATATACTGCACGTTTATTGCTGATCCGTCGGAATGGTAAACGGTGGCCCCGCAGCGCGGGGCGAAACAAACGCCCAAAAACAAGGCGAGCAAAAGCGTCCCGGTCCGTTTCATAATTGCGGCTTATCGGTGGTCCTCGCGATTCGCCTGCTTCGGTGCTATTAGAATGGATATAGCGTGTCAACACCTTAATATTTTTTTCTTAGGGGTGCGCTGTGAATACGTGTGAATTACTTAGGTAGAGGCTGTGAAAAATTGTGAGGAACTTTCTCGCCGATTGATCAGCGGCCCTAAATTATCAGCGTTCGCCGTTCATCCTCAATTGCGTCGATGTCCAACCCCATTTCCTTCGCCAAAGCGTCATCCAGCCACCATTCCGCCGGCGGACTTGGCATCGAAGTCTCACCAGAACCATAGATCAGCGCCCACCCGCCAAATCGACGTAATGCGGCCGAGAACACGGAACCGCTACATCGCACCATCACCGTGCGGCCCTGCGGCGGCGAGACTTTCGATGTAAGGACGAAGCGACCGGCCATTTCCGTTTTCCTTCTAAGCGTGTCCCCGAGTACCCACGGGCAGATGGTAAGGATCGCCAAGAGCGCCGGTACCTTCTCGCAAGGATCTTCTCGAAGACATGCCAAACCTGGTGCTAGGAAAGAAACCAATTAGCCAAATTGTGAAACTGATGTGAGGCCGAGCGGTGAATACGAGGGAAAACCTTTTCTGGTCGGGCCATTTATTTCGCAAGCGCCAGTCGACGAATGTCTTCCGCAAATCAGCCGGATTCTTTGCCCGGCACCAGAGCGTGGCGCGCTTTCGTTGCGAAGAACGGCTGTGTCAACTCTTCCACGCGTTCGTGTTTTTACAGGCAATTCGTCCGGATTCGCCGTGTCACAAGCTGATGGAACACGGTTTCGGTCTGGCGGAGGGATCGATCTCCCCCGGGGTTTAAAAACGTTTATTGCCTGCGTAATTGAGCAGCCAAAGCAATTCTGCTGCGCAGATTTTGCGAAAGCTAAGTGGAATTTACACAGCATTTACGAGCACCAAATCGGGGTGGTCTGGATTGCTATACAACGTCGAGGTCGACTATCGTAACAGTCGCGCGCTCAAATTGCATCGCCAGTGGCAACCCAACCTAGCCCAGGCCAACAATAGCTATCTTCATTATCTTGTATCGCTGTCGGACGCTGCGGCTTTCTGTACGGGTCGCGCTTCCGCGGGATAAAAGAGGAATCTGGTATATATGTAGGCAGTGGCTTCGCTTACGACGTGCTTGACTCCTTCACTATAACTCCACCAATGCTTCGCATCATAATCCGGATTTGGAATTGCGATGACGCCTACAGTGAGTTTATCACCAAGAGCTTTCTGAAACAGCAGGCGAGTACGGCGCGCATGGACATCTTCGGTCACAACATCGATGCCAGACACGGCCATATTGTGGTCGCGAAACCAGTTCCGCAGCGCAACTGCCGAACCGTATGTCCTATCCCGATCCATTACCCGTGACGGAACCATCTGCACTGATCCGTTTGGAAGGCCGTTCTTTCCCAAGAGATCGGCGCCTACACTGGCCGAGGTGCAGTAATCATTGGTATAACCTCCGGTTCCTTCGACTGGCCCTCCGGTCGTAAAAATCTGCTCATAATGGTTACTTTGGAATTCTTTAAGCGCCGCGCGGATTGCGTATTCGTGTATCCATCCTTCCACGACCAGAACCTCTGCATCGACGCGGTGGGTTGTTGCAAGAAAGGGGTAAACGCCGTTAAAAATCAGAGCGCCCACCAGCAACAGAGCGGAAGCGAGGATTAGCCGGCCACGCCAGGAAAGCGACCATCGTTCCTTCCGACTAAACAGGCCCCAGACCGCGCGAGGCGGCTCGGGCTGTGCCAACCGAGAAGCCCCGAAAGCTTTCGGGGTTGACAAAGCTTTTAATGTGTCGCTCATCGGTGCTCGCGTGTTAAGCTCTTGCTCTTACCCTTACCCTTACTCATGCTCTTACCCACATCCCCAACCTTAGTCCCGAAGAGCAGGAGTAAAAGGACGAGTAAAAGAAGGTTTATTCCGACGTCAGACATGCACTCCTTACCCCTTTTCAGACGCTGGAGAGGCTAACCGTCATCACGTAAAATTAACGAACGCTGACAACCAAAGCGTCCAACTGCGCCATAACAGCATCTCTCACTTTTTCAACGCTGATTGCAGTGGTCGCGCTTCGATAGTAGCCCCGCTTATAAAAAAACCTCTCTAAAAGAGGGGAGACAATTTTCTCCTGCAATCCGTACCCATATATTTCCCAGGGGCTGGTGCAGGTAAAAATGGAAACGCACGGTACGCCGCTACCCAGCGCCAGGTGCATGGGCAGGCTATCGCCCGAAACCAGACAACGGTGACCCTGAACGTCGGCCAAATGCTCGAGGAGAGTGGGCCGGCTCTGCAGTATGTTCACCTTCAGGCCTGCCGACTCCAGTTCGTTCTTCAACTCATCATAATAGGCCCATTGTTTCATTGGCCATACCGGGCCAGCGGTGGATGAAATTGCCACATCTCCCTTAAGTCCGGTCGGGCACAGTGGCGGCAGGTAGTATGGTTCACCATTAAAGCCAAAACCGAGGCCATCAAAGATCAACCCCTGATAAGTGTGGCGGTTTAGGAGTTTAAGTCGATCGGCCTCTTCCCGCCCGTACATGCTAATCAAGCTTAAGTCGAACCAGCCGCGCGAATCTGAAGTATAAGCCAGCTGGTCGTCTCCATTTAAGTGAGCGCCGAAGAGTTGCTCGAATCTTAATTCCTTCAAAAAGAAACTCGACTCTCGATCATCCTCCAAATTGATCACTAGATCATAAGCCGTATCTGCGACCCGATTCCGATTTTCCCAGGAGACACAACGCACTTCCCGCTCGATTCCCTGCAGCAGGGCGAGATTATTTTCCGCAGTGATCCAACTAACGGAGCTATCCAAACGTCTCAACAACGGCGTTGTACGGACAACGTCGCCGGTAGCCCCGAGCTTGATGATCAAGACGCTCATTTAAATGTTGTGGTCGTTATTATACCGTATTCGTGTGCGGGTTAACGGTCTCCCATAAATGCTGTAGCCGCGCCCCTGTGGGGCGCCGTTCGGGACGGCGCACAGCGCCGTGGCTACAACGATTTGTAGTTGTCAGATGGCTTCTAGTAACCCAAACACACGACTGGAGTTACTCTCTTAGCTGGGCAACCGGCCGCGATGATCGAATGCATACATCATCTTGTCCCACGCTCTTAGCGCGAAAGACTTGCCGCGGTTGTAGGATAATTGCATACGCTTCGCAGAGGCGAACCCGAAAACTTTTTCAATCCAGGCATACTTCCACGATGCCTTGGGGAGAGACAGCCGGCCGCCCAGACTGGCGGCAAGTTGCTGTGCTTCCTGCACCAAGTCAGGCCGGTTCGGATAGAAATTTGGGAGCCAGTTTTGCAAATAGGTCACGCAGGACACGCGGACGCGGTCGCTGTCTTCCCGGGCACGCAGATATCCAATCTGCAGCTTCATCCCAAGAAACTGCGCTTCCATTTTCTTGTTCGATCGACCGATATAACTCAGGCGACTGGTTGGCGTGATGCGGTAGTAGACCCTGCTCTTCGGAACAAACCGAATGCCGTTGCTGGCATTAATCACACGAGCAAAATATTCGCCATCGTCGTCCCCCAAAAGTCGCGTGTCCCATAGCCCAGCGGCCTCGGTCAACTCCCTGCTAATGAGCCAGGTTGCAGTCTGCATATGCCAGTTTCCTTCCCACTTCCTGGTCAGCCACTCAGTTGGGTCAAGGTCGGACCAGAGCGGCGTCGAAATGAACTTTGCCTTGGCTGGGCGATACCGGAAAAACGCCCATGGAGAAGAAAAGAGCGTCCGCCAATCCCTTGTCTCCTCCGCTGCCTGCATTTGGTGCGCGACCTTGTCCGGGGAAAGCAGGTCGTCCGCATCGAGCCATTGAATATAATCGCCGCGACTCAACGAAGATGCTGTGTTTCTGGCGGCTGCAGCTCCTTGATTCGGCTGCGTTACCGCCCGAACACCTTTAGGCTCAAATCGCCGCGCGATTGCTAGAGTCCCGTCAGTAGAACCGTCATCGACTACAATGATCTCTTTATTGCGCCATGTCTGCTTGAGCGCCGAGCGTATCGTTTCCGCGATCCAGCGCTCAGCGTTGTACGCCGGTATTAAAATCGAAACCAAAGGCGTCATTACAGATAGAGGTCAGAGATCAGAAGTCAGAAGTCAGAGGTCAGAAGTCAGAGAACAGAAGACTGAGGACAGTGGTGAAACGTTAAAAGGTTGAACCGTTGAATCGTTAAATCGGGGGACCTAATCTGCGGACTCCGCGTAGTCCGTGGTTAAGTTTCAGAAATCAGTGAGAAGATAAGAGATTGGAATAAACAGCTGTGGTTATCGCGGCTACTTTATTCCACGAATAACGTTCGTTGGCGTATTGCCTGATCTGCGATCGCCGGGTGTCAAGGTTGTGGAACAATTCGCTGTCGAAGTAATTCTCGATCTTGCTGGCCAGATCGGACGAATCCCGTGGTTTGAATACAAAACCAGTTTGGCCTTCAATGATTTCCTCTTTCAGAGATCCGACATCTGCGACAATAGCG
>DATNNZ010000423.1:0-20682 GCA_035601575.1 Chthoniobacterales bacterium | reverse complement strand
CTCTTCAGCTTACTATATCGGTCAAGCCCGGTTCCGCTTAAATGGCGCTAGCCTGCAGAATTCCGCCGTCTCTTCAGCTTTTGCATGATTCCTGCGGACTAGCGGGTGGGCCTCAAAGCGCGATGAAGAGATCGCCCGGTTTCACCAAACCGGTCGTCCTGGCTACTGAATTCTGGATTCTGAATTCTGATGCCTCCCTCGACGACTACGAAAGTCGTACTTAATTAATCTATGACTTCGTCATCTTCCATTCGCGTTGGAATCGCCGGTCTAGGTTGGCCAGGAGAGCGTCATGCAGAAGCGATTAATGGCTCATCCTTGGGAATTGTTTATTCCGCTTGCGATCTAAATGCCGAACGACTCAAGGCTTTCGCAACGATTTTCGAGCCGAAGCATACTTTCACCTCGTTTGATGAGATGCTCACGGATCAAGACGTGGACGCTATCGTGATCAGCCTGCCAAACTCTCTGCATTATCCGTGCTCGTTGAAGGCTTTGGAGGCAGGAAAGCATGTGCTGTGCGAAAAGCCACCAACGATGAACGCCACCCAAATGCGAAGACTCCACGAAGAAGCGCAAAAACGGGGATTGCTTTATTACTTCGGGCGCCAAATGCGTTTTTCTCCTGCCATGCAGGCGGCGAAAAGACTGGTCGCTGAGCGCCGGTTAGGCGAGATCTATTTTGCGGAGACCATGTGGGTCAGGTCACGAGGTACTCCCGCCGGTTTGGACGGCTGGTTCACCGAACGATCCAAGGCGGGAGGAGGTGTGGTGATCGATCTCGGCATACACGCAATTGATGCCGCCTGGTATCTGATGGGAACCCCGCAGCCGCGAGCAATTTCGGCTCAGACCTACCAGAAATTTCCCCAGCTGGTTAAGAACAAAAACTTTGACGTAGAAGATAACGCTTACGGAATGATTCGATTCGAGAACGGAGCGACCTTGCTGTTCAAAACCAGTTGGGCCGCTAACCTCACCAATGACATCCCGCCCAGCCCACAACGCGGCCGATCCCTGTTCACCACCACTACTTATGGACCGAAGGGATCATTGAAGGTCACCGATGTCTTCAACATTGATTCGAATACTTGTCCTTCTGCACTCGCGTTCTTCGAGGATCAAGAAGGAGATTTGGTGGAGCGTAAGATTAAGGTCGAGGATTTGCGGGGAGACGCACTTCGCGCCTACGAATTCGCGGAGCAAGATCGGAACTTTCTTCTCTCGATCCGTGGCGATGAACCAGCAGTGAACAGCTCGAGTCAAGCGATTCAGCTCATGGAAATACTCGACGCGATCTACCGATCAAGCCAATTGGGAAAAGAAGTCTTGGTCGCCTGAGTTCTGTTTCCACAGGAGGCCGCGAAGAAAGATTCTTGAACAAAGAGGCCGCAAAGATCTCAAAGAAGGAATTCCGGTTTTACTCAACCCTCACGTTCTTCAAAAGATGCGATCATTCGATTCTATGTTTGGATTTCGCGCTACCCTCTTTGAGATCTTTGCGGCCTCTTTGTTCAAAATTCTGTCTTCGCGATCTTTGGTAAAACTTGTTCCCTTAATGCGTGGCCGCGTTTCACAGGAGATCGCGAAGAAAGATTCTTGAACAAAGAGGTCGCAAAGATCTCAAAGAAGGGATTCCGGTTTTACCAACCCTTCACGTTCTTCAAAAGATGCGATCATTCGATTCTATGTCTGGATTTCGTGCTACCCTCTTTGAGATCTCTGTTAGCTCCTGTTCAAAATTCTGTTTTCGCGATCTCTTGTGAAATGCCAAAGACGCTTGAGAGTCTTGAGACCCCGTGTCTCGTGCTTGATACTGACCGTCTAGAGCAAAACATTGCGCGGATGCGCGATAAAATCGGGGCGCATGGAGTCGCTTTACGACCGCATGTCAAAACCGCCAAAAATATCGAGGTGACGCGCCTTTCCCTAGGCGGCGATTTTAGCCGCGGGAAAATCACAGTCTCAACATTAAAGGAGGCTGAGTTTTTCTTCTCGGCCGGAATCCGTGATATTCTTTATGCGGTCGGGATTACCCCTAACAAACTGGATCACGCCTTGCGCCTGAGAAGGGCGGGGGCGGATCTCACGCTCATACTGGACAATGTCGAAGCGGCTCGAATCGTGACCCGGAAAGGGGCTACGGAGGGCGAGCGCTTCCCGGTACTGCTGGAGATTGACAGTGATGGTCACCGCTCTGGAATTCAACCGGACCATCCTCGCCTCTTGGAGATCGCTCGGATTGTACACGAACAAAACGGAACAGTCTTGCGCGGGGTGATGACTCATGCCGGCGGTTCATACGGCTGCCGTAGTGTGGAAGCGATTCAGGCAATGGCAGAGCAGGAACGAGCTGCAGTCGTTCATTGTGCCGAGCGGCTGGCGGCCAACGGTTTACCTTGCCCCATCATCAGTGTCGGTTCAACCCCGACAGCTACCTTTGCCAAAACCCTGACCGGGGTTACCGAGGTCCGCGCCGGCGTCTTTGTGTTCTTCGATTTGGTAATGGCTGGACTCGATGTTTGTTCGATCGATGACATCGCAATTTCGGTGCTGACAACCGTGCTGGGCCACCAACCGGAAAAGGGCTGGATCATCACCGACGCCGGGTTTATGGCTCTTTCACGAGATCGCGGTACCGCACGACAAAAAATTGATCACGGGTACGGCAGGGTCTGCGATATCGAGGGAAATCCGATCGAGAACCTGAACGTGTTAGATACCAATCAGGAACACGGGATCATCGGAGATCGATTCGGTCATTCGCTCGACCTGAGCAAATTTCCCGTCGGAACCGCATTTCGAATTCTGCCCAACCACGCTTGCGCGACCGCGGCGCAGCATTCTTATTACCATGTGGTTCGGAAGGGAACGTCCGTGGAAGCTATTTGGGAACGGTTTAACGGCTGGTAGCGACTGCCAGAGTGTCAAAAGCTGTGCCCGTCAAGAATACCCGGGCGTCGCACTTGTCCGACGAGCACCACCCCGTTTGGTAGAGGGTAGAGCCACTACTCACAGCGGTTTTTCGACGCGATCCACCGTGGATGGCGTCACTTGATTGAAGGCACGACCGGCAATTGCAACGTCGCCGTGATAAGTGGCAATACGGTGACGGCAAAATCTTCGGACGGCTGAAGTTTGTTGCGGCTCCATTCGAGCGCTGCGCCATACATTGCCCAACTGGCCATGGTCGCGACCAGCTCGGGCGCTGGATATTCCCCCGGATGGTTCGGACACTTCAATGAGCTAAGCAAAACGTCTCGAACCAGTGCCTTTACTTTCGATTCTACCATCGGCTCGAATTGGCGTTGGTGCTTTGGGCAGCGTTTCCCCAGCTCTTCGAGATAATCGCAAAGGGCGAGAGTAATCCGGCGAAGACCCTCTGGTTCTGCTGGAGTTGCGTCGCTCATCCTGGTGCGGAGCGTTTGCTGAAACGAGTCTTCGATCGTGTAATCGAGCAGGGCGAATTTATCGGGGAAATGGTCATAAAACGTAGCTCGATTGACTGTTGCCTTCTCGGCGATGTCCTGGACGGAGATCGCCTCAAAATCTTTGGCCGACAGCAGCTCAAAAAACGCCTGAACCAGGAGTTGTCGGGTCCGTTTGACGCGTGGGTCTAAATGTTCGGAGGACTGGGACATCGTAATCAACCTCGAGACCAATATAGCAGTTGACAGTCAAAACGTCTAATGTAGTTTAGACGACATATGTTGCTTAGACGACTCCTGTCCTATAACCGCCGCAATCCGCGCTATTCTCTATTCGTCTCTTAACCCATTCACCTTTATGCCAACATTACTTCATATCGATGCTAGTCCACGTGGCGACCGCTCCGTTTCTCGCCGACTCACCCACGAGTTCGCTACTGCTTGGAAACAAGCGCGTCCGCAGGGAAAAATCATTTATCGGGACCTTGGACATAATCCCGTGCCGTTCGTAACTGAAACCACTATCGCCGCCGCCTTCACTCCACCCGATGCTCTTTCGCCGGAGTTGGGCGCAGCCCTAGCGATCTCGAATGAGTTGATTGCCGAATTGGAAGCCGCTACCGAGTACGTTCTTGGTGTGCCGATGCATAACTTTTCCGTGCCGGCCGTGTTCAAGGCTTATATCGACCAAATCGTACGAGTCGGCCGCACTTTTGCCGTTGATGAATCCGGATATAAGGGGTTGTTGCAAGACAAGAAGGCCACCGTCATTACCTGCAGCGGCGGTGCTTACCGCAGTGGCACGCCTTTTGCGCCATACAATTACCAGGAACCGTGGCTACGAACGATCCTGGGATTTATTGGAGTGACGGATGTCGAAGTCGTCGTCGCTGATGGCCTCGCCGAAGTAGAATTGGGCAAGCGCGACCGCGAACAGTACCTGAAACCGATTCGAGAACAGGTCCAGCAACTAGCAGCGCTAGCCGCTTGAGCCTGAAATCAGGGGGCGCGACACGATCCATTACCGTCCAAGAATTTCGGCCGGCCGAAGTCTGCGCCCTCCGAGGCAACCGCGAATGGACGCTAATGAACGCGAATCAGCAGCATCTCATTCGTGTCCATTCGCGTTTATTCGCGGTTTAAAAACCTCTTCTGAAGCAACCACGAATGGACGCTAATGAACACGAATCAACCACATCTCGTTCGTTTCCGTCAGAGGAACCCCACCTAGCGGGGGCTCGTGTTTTTGATGCACTGTCGGCATGACCGAAATCGGAGAGGTTAGCGCTCGAAAGCGGCGATGCCGCCAAGAGATCCAACGGCTGGCGACGAAATTCGAACGACAAGACCACGCTCTTGGCGTTCGCAGGATTGATCTGCTGTTGAAACTCGACAATAGAAAGGTTGCTTTCTGTCCCTATTAATTAAACCTCCTTGCAAAAACTATCTGCGAAGCCGCATACGAAACCCGGTTACGGATCTCGTGAATCGTCTGCTTTGCCGCAATTTCGGAATCCGCTACCTTATGGCCGAAATCCCGGTTCACCATGCACGCCAAATAAACCCGGCAGCGTTTACAGCGTGCGGATCCATTATCGGCTGATACACGGCAGATCCAAAGGAGCAAACTCTACTTCGGGTACGACCGGGCGTTTAATGTGTTGAGCGAAGCGCCAGGGTAGTCCCGCGACTAACTGCGGGATTGGAAATTCCCTTCGAACGGTACACGAGCGCCGGTGTTTTGGCGGGCGAACTTGCACACGGTCGCCTGGCAACGCCGGAGCGTTTTGAGGGTTACATCTAAGAGCGTCGATGTCGAATGGAGTGAATTCCGGCTCGGCAACAAACGGCGGTTTATGGAGGTCATGCAATTCCTCAAGTGGCCATAATGGATTCCCAGCCTGATAACGACCCAGCCTTCTTGGATCACTTGTAACCCGAATGAACTTTCGTCGCAGCATAAGCGAAGCCCTCCTTTTCTGACGTAATTTAGTTGTTCTCACGATCGATTTCAATGCGCCCGAAGGGGTACGTGCGCTGGTTTAACGATTGATGCTAATGAACGCGCATCAGCAGCACCTCATTCGTGTCCATTCGCGGTTATTCGCGGTTTTTAAAAAGCTCTTCTGATCAACCACGAATGGATGCTAATGAACGCGAATCAACCGCATCTCATTCGTGCCCGTTTGTGTCTATTCGCGGTTCTAAAAGATTTTTGTTCAAACCAATCCATACAACACCAACCAAATTTCGGGGACCGGGTGGAATCAGATAATAATCCCTGCTGCGGCGGCCGTGCTGCAGCATTGCCTCATCCCAACGAAAATTCGGAAGGACCGTCACCTTCACAATTTTCCAGGTACCGAGCGGCGCTGGTAATCGCTGGGAGCCCGGAGTGATTGGGAACGATGCCAACAACCGATCTCCGTCTTTCAGATCGAGCAGGCGTGCTTTGGTATCAACTTTGATAATTCGCTGAGCAAACTCCGGACGCGACGGTACATCTGGAACTGGATTTATCGTCTCGACTTGAAACGGTTGGATGTTAGGGACCTGGATTACGGTTCCGGGCCTCAACCGATCAAACTTGATTTTCGGATTTAATTTCTTGATGAAGTTCGGATCGGAATGAAATCGCTCAGCGATGAAATCGAGCGGTGACCGATAAATTGCTTTTTTCACTCTAGCCAAGGCTGTCGGCCTGGCGGGTATCCGTCCGATCCATCCCTGGTCCGCCTCAGTGAACGTGTAGCCAATATAGACTGGATCTATCGCTTTGAGTTCTTGCTTCAGTTCCGCATCGACCTGTTGAGATTCCTTGCCTTGCGTCATTTGATAACGACTGAGCGCCAGCTCGACAAATTCACCGGCTTTCCCGTCGATCTTACCGGGACCAAACGAACGCGAATCCAAAAAAATTTCCAGACGGGTGAGCATGTCTGGAGCCAGCGCGCTGACAGGAGTCGACCATTCGTTGGTGTGCGGCATGCTTGTCGGATGATTAGCCAGATTACCGTCGTTAGAAGGAAGCAGGTAGGAATGGACATGATAGCAGGTGGTGAGCACCATCGGGCGCTCCATAGCTTAAGATCGCAAAGGACCAAGATTCGGACGCCCAAGTACCCTCTGGCCCCTCGGAAAAAATAGACTCTCACGCCAAGACGCAAAGGTGCAAAAACGGCAGTACCACCGAGTTGTTAATAGCCTTTGATCACCTTTGCGTTTTGGCGTGAGAGTCTCAGGCGCCTTGGCGATAGATTTCCTCACCCGAGCGCTGAACAAATTGCGACTAACAAGGTCGGCAAGCCGACAGCTACACCGATGCCGTAAATGAGATCGAGCCAGAAAACTCTTCCAAAAGCGGCTAAATAGATGATCCCGACGACGGGAGAGACGATAAAGCGTACGACCGAGGAAACGCCGGGCCCTTTCACTGATTGCCACAACGACTTCGCATCACCCGTACTGGGAATGGCGTGCATCGCAATGGAGACGCCAAGCCAAATTAAGAAATAATCGAGCGGATCGCCCGCCCCAAACTTGATGACTGGCAGCGCTGCCGGAAACGCGATCAACGCTCCCGTGATCGTGTTAATCAGAAAAGGCCCGATTGAAATAAAGAGTGATTGATAGGTCTTCGTTGGCGGTTCGTGGATGACAAATCCGGCAGGATTACCAACTCGGAAATAGCAGACCTTCAGCACTGGCACCCTGAACCATCGGCAAAACAGCTGATGAGCCAGTTCATGAACAATAACACCGGGGAAGGTGGCCAATGCAATGAGCGGACCCGGAATAAAAAACATACCAGAGGAGCACCATTCAGTGCCGCGAGCCTAGCAGAGCACTGATTTCGCCGACCAGTTTCGCATCCAATTGGTGGCCACGGAGGTATTCGAACTCACGGCGAGCAGTTCCCCCATCCCTGGCTCGATAAGCAGCTACGAAGAGCCGGGTGTGGGCCAGATCGGATCTCGGAAACGCTTGCACACTCTTCTGGTATTCGTTTTCCGCCTTCGCAAATTGAAGTTTCTGTTCGCTTCGTTCACCGCGCTCAAATGCAATCGCGGCCAAGGTCGATGAAGGAATCCTGATCAACGCAAATAGCAATAAGAGAACGATAGCAACACCGGCTAACTTGATGCCGATCGGAATGGGCTGCCGCGCCATTCTCGTCCGACAATCTCGGCAAAGCGCGATCGCAAATCCTGGTTCCGGTTCTGCCCCGCACGATTGGCACACCTTCGCTTCCTCCGGTAGAGGCGGCGGTTGGCTCGGTGCAGCCGCGATTTGGTCGTTCGCTCCGCTTTCCACATCGCCCCCATAGCCGAAAGTGTCAGCGAGTCAAGGCGAGAGGCGTATTGGTGTGACGGCGTGTGGTGTGGGCGTCTCTTCGAGTCGGCGAAGGGGCGGCTCGGCGAAAGGGCGATTGGGCGTAAGGGCCTGTCGGCTTCACCGCTGAAAACGAAGCCCGCACGCCGCTTCGCCATCTGGCCGACACGCCAATCACTTTTGCCCGCTTGCCCATCACGCCCCTTCGCCCTTCCGCCCATTCACCGAGACGCTCATTCGCCGTCACGCCATTCAGACTCGCTCCGCTGCTTCGCCTTCCGGACGAACAGGAGTTGGTCCGCCGCTGCCGCGGAATTGTCGATGAGCTAACAACAGGGCGCCGGCCTGCGCGGCTGCGGCGACATAGAACGTCGCTCCCGCCCGCAAATCCGTCGCTGGATAGTGCGCAACAAACGAAAGGAGTGGCGTACCGACCAACGGGGCGATCACGCCCATCATACTGTTGATCGAGGCCAGAGAGCCCATGGTCACGCCTTGTTCTCGGGGATCGACGGCCTTGGAGATAATTCCCTGCAATGCGGGACCGCCCACACTGCCAAGTACATTGCCAAGAACAATCGCGTACATCATCCATCCTTCAAACGCGAGTCCGTAGAGCAAGTAGGCCAGAAACGAAGAAGTGAGCCCAATCAGCGCTGTTCGGAAGTCTCCGAAGCGGCGCAGTACAACTCCGAGCACGGCGCCTTGACCGACCGCGAAGATCAGACCCGCCAGAAAAAGCGAGATGCCGTTCTCCCACGGCGTCCAAGCAAATCGGAAGGTGTTGTACAACACCCAAGTGGACTGCAACAGGTACTGCGGGAAAACAGTAAGCGCATAGACAAAGATTAAACTGCCCACACCTCGAACTTTTGTCAGCGCTATCAAGGCAGCAAAAGGATTGGCTCTCGCGATCGAGAACGGTTTGCGCCGATCGAACGGCAATGATTCTGGCAGGACAAAAAAACCATATAGCCAATTCACCAGGCCGAGGACCGCAGCGGCGAAGTAAGGAAGCCGAATATCCGCTAACGCCAGGGCTCCACCGATCATCGGACCGAAAATGAATCCCAACCCAAAGGCTACGCCGAGCACGCCAAAGCTACGGCTCCGATCTTCCGGCTTCGTCACATCCGCGACATAAGCGCTCGCCACCGAAAAGCTGCCTCCTGCTCCTCCGCCGATCAGTCGTGCCAGTAGCATAAGCCACAGGAAGGGGGACATCGCGGTGAGCAGAAAAGTAAATGCCAGTCCGAAAATCGACACCAGCAGAACGGGTCGGCCGCCTAAGCGGTCGCTGAGCGCTCCCAAAAGAGGCGCGGACACAAACTGCATAAGCCCATAGGAAGCGAGCATCGCGCCGTACCAATAAGTCTGTGTATCGCGATCAGCAGTAAAGGTTGCTATCAACCCTGGGAGCACAGGGATGACAATGGCGATACCCATCATGTCGAGAAAAACCGTTACCAGAATGAACGGGACAGCAGCCTGACGATTCTCCTTCATTATCGTTCCCATCGAATCAACTGTTCACTCCGGTATCCAGAAAAACCGACATCTCCGCCTCAGTTTCGGTCCCACGACCATTGCCCAGCCGGAACGTTCGGAGTAAGAACGACGATGTTTGCCCACGGATATCATCGAAAATTCATTCTTTTGAGCATCCTGTTTTGGCCGTTGCTAGTACGAGCAGAGAATAGCCGGCCGGCTGGTCTGATCACTTTGACCCTCAATGCCACTGAGATCAGCCGTCAGCTCTTGCATGCGCAGCTTTCGTTGCCCGTTGATTCCCCCGTCGTCACGGGCAAGTATTATCGGAACGTGAAGCTCGTAGAATCCGCGCCCGCCAGCGAAATGGACATCGTTGCGGACAGTCCCGATGCGTTAGGGCTACCCGCGGAAAAAATCGCTCAATACCAGAGACTGGTAGCCGAGGCGGCCGCATTATTCGGCGCAACCCACTATTTGCACTATCACTTCCTCGTCGCCCTGGCCGAAACCATTTTTCATGACGGAATTGAACATCATGAATCGAGCCTTAATACGGCTACGGAAAACGCGTTTACGGACAAAGACCTTCTGGCGACCGAGTCTGACTTGTTACCGCACGAGTTTGTTCATTCTTGGAACGGCAAATATCGCCGTCCCGCCAGCCTCACCACCCTTGATTTTCAAAAGCCGATGCTCGACGATATGCTTTGGGTTTACGAGGGGCTTACGGAGTACCTAGGCAGTTGCGTGCTGACCGCGCGATCGGGTCTGCGGAATGGAGTTCTGAGCCGAGAGTGGCTGGCCGAGCGGGCGGCCCAACTTGAACATCGGAGCGGGCGGACGTGGCGATCTCTGCAAGATACCGTGGACTATGCTTCACGCCTGTACGCTGCTCCTCGTGAATGGGAGGATCGCCGAAGGGGCGTTGATTTTTATCCGGAAGGCGTTTTGCTGTGGCTCGAGGCGGACACGATCATTCGGCAACGAACCGGCGGCTCAAAGTCGCTCGACGACTTCTGCCACCTCTTTCACGGTGGACAAAGCGGCGGGCCGACAGTCAAGACCTACACCTTCGACGAGGTGGTGTCCGATCTGAATCAGGTTTGTCCTTTCGATTGGGGATCTTTCTGGTTGCAGCGCCTCAATTCGCGTTCACCGCATGCTCCTCTGGGTGGCATTGAAGCGGGCGGATGGAGTCTGACTTACACCGATCAACCAAACGAAGTGATAAAGACTCGCGATAAACGGGAAAAACAGACCGACGAGAGCGTCTCCATCGGTCTTCTGGTCAAAGAAGATGGAACCGTCCTTGACGTGCTAGCAGGGACGCCGGTGGATGGGGCGAAACTGGCCCCAGGAATGAAAATTGTCGCAGTGAATTCCCGAACCTACAATCCAGAGAGACTGGAGGAAGCCATTAAAACGAGTGCGCAGACCAGAGGGATTGATCTTCTGGTGAACAACTCCGACTATTTTGAGACTTTGCATTTGAACTACGGTGGAGGACTGCGATTTCCACACCTGCTGCGCAACTCGGCCAAGCCCGATTTGTTGTCAGAAATCCTTGAACCACGGGCCCGGTAGGGACTGGCTTGCAACTTTCGCCCGGTTGCACGTCCGTCTGCAAAATGTCAAGATTTCTGTTTCGAACGGAACAGTCGAGTCGTATAAGCACAAACCGTCAGCATAAATGTGCAGCCCATGAAGCTACCGAATATTTTCGAAAAGGAAGTCACTCCATTGTCGTTCTCGGCCGGAAGCGTGATTTTTGCGGAAGGTCAAAAACGAGACTCGATGTATGTGGTCAAATCCGGAGAGGTCGAGCTAACCGTCCGTGGTAAGAATGTGGAAGTCGTTGGGACAGACGGGTTCTTTGGCGAAATGGCCCTAGTCGACCAAGCACCAAGAAGCGCTACCGCGATCGCCAGGACCGATTGTATCGTGATTCCGATCAGCGAAAAGCACTTCCTTTTTATGGTCGAAGAGACACCTTTTTTTGCCCTGACCGTCCTGCGCACGTTGACTGCGCGCCTCCGGCGAATGGACCAATTACCACGATAAGAAGGAGGCTCGGATCGGGGACCGAACGACAAACCTTTCTCGGACAAATTACCCGCGCCGAAAGCGCAATTCCACCTGACGCTGCTCAAGTTCTTCGAGCAGTTGCATGATCATTTTGATTCCTGGAAGATTCACGCCATAACTCGTGCGTAATTGCTCTATTCGGCGTAGCAGCCGAATGGCTTCTTCGTCAAAAAACATCCCTCCACCCTGTTCCACCATGGGTGAAACCAAACGATGCTTGACGTAAACCGCAATCGTGCGGCGAGGAATCTGGGTAAGCCGTTCGGTGATTTCGATACTGTAAACGGCGTCCGGATCGGGCTCAAAGATCCGAAGGGCTTGGTCTTTCGGTGATTTCCCCATACGCTAGTCTTCTTTTCTCGGATCAAACGTCGATACACTGCGAAGTTCTTCCCAAAGCCGCCGCTCTTTTTCACTTACTTTCTTTGGCATTCGAACGTTCACAACCAAATAGAGGTCGCCTCGCTCCTTTTTCGGACCTTGCGGAAGGCCACGTCCGCGCAATCGAACTTTTTCACTATTGTCAATACCGGCCGGGATTTTGCCGTTTAGCCGACCATCCAGGGAAGGAACCGAAACGGTGGTCCCAAGCACAGCCTCCCACGGCGCCAAATCCAGATCGTAGTAAAGATCTGCTCCGCTTACGCGAAACTCGGGGTGAGCAGCAAAATGTACCCGTAAATAAAGATCGCCGGGCGGTGCCCCGCCAATCCCTTCCCCTCCCTGACCTGGCACACGGATGGTACGGCCATCTTGAACCCCTGGTGGAATCCGCACCTTAAACGACTGCGACGTAGTCTCTCCGGTTCGAGGATCAACTCGCTGCAGCGAGATAGGACGAATTGCGCCACGCATCACCTCTTCCAATGTCACCAAGATATCTCCTTCGACATCGTAGCCGCGTGCAGTTGCCTCCCTAGCGCCGGTCTGGGCGCCCCCAGATCGAAACGAAGTTCCGTAGCGAGAACGCCGGCCGAAAAGCTCCTCGAAGAAATCGCTGAACCCGGTCCCATCAAAATGAAACTCCACATTTGGCTCGCCGTTTGCCCCTGCGCCAAACCCATAGCCAGGCGGCGGACCGGCGGCGGCAGTCTTATCCCAATCCACTCCTAGACGATCGTACTTCTGGCGATTGGCTGGATCCCCTAAGACTTCGTAAGCCTCGTTGATTTCTTTGAATTTCTCTTCCGCCGCTTTTTTGTCCTTCGCGACATCAGGATGGAATTGACGAGCTAATTTGCGAAACGCCTTTTTGATTTCCTCTTCGGACGCATTTCGAGGGACGCCCAAAATCGCGTAATAGTCTCTGAACTGAGTTGGCATTAGATGCTGTAAAGAATTGAATCCGCAATGTACTCAGTTGGCCGCATTTTCTCTCAGGTCCGTAGCTTAAACCTACGCCTGCCGCCTGAGTTTTACGTCAAATTAGCCTCCTTCGGAACGAGCGCACTGGCCGTTTGACGATTTCTTCTATTGGGGCAAGATGAAACAACATGCACCGAACGGCAAATAGCCAGTTTAAGACTCTGCGTGCTTCTTCGCTCTATTGTCCCAAATGTCGATCCGCGCAGCCGGTATATGAGAAATTGCTTTTGATACTGCCGGACCGCGAGGTCTACGATTATCTCTGCCGGCGCTGTGCTACCTCGGTCGGTTCCCGAGAGGTTCGCGCTTCCGATGTCAATGGTGCGAATCTCATTATTCCATGAGCTGCCCTAGCCCGCAAAAATCTCACGGAATACGGATCTTAGCACTCGTTGGGAGCTAGAGGTGAGTTACAGCAAACACTGTGGAACTTAGCCGCGGTCCGGCAGCTGCCGGACCGCGGACAAGCGCAACGGTGGTTGCAAACTCAATGCCAGGGCGGGCCGAAGTGTCCTCCATCGCTCTTTAGCGAAGGAGGAAGCTTGTGCGGGCGGCCTCGCAATCCATGGCGCGCGAGAACCCGCGCCCGACCGGAGCCTGTTCAAAAAAAGCGATCCGAGTAACTTCTGATATACGTACTGGGGTAAATCCTGATATATGCATGGACGAAATCGGACTACGCTGGATCGCGAAATTGTTGTGTCAAAGAAAGGAAGCAAGAAACTCGCATGGTCCATTTTAGGTGTTCTCTGCGTTGGGCAAATGGCGTTGGCGGGAGGCAAGGCGCTGGTGGAACCTTCACTCACGCCAAGCGCGGAGAATTTGGGATCACTCTGGTCATTTGAACTGAACGGTGAATACACCTTCGGCAGCCACGTTGAAAAGTCTGGCAATCTTGGCTCGCAAGCGGAATACCGATACGAAATTGAGGCGCTCCGCAATTTTCGGATCACCGGAGATTACTACCTGCAACTTGGCGTCGATTACGAGCGGTACGATTTCTCCCGCTCAAACGCCCAATTCCCGTACTCTTTGACCTCCTTTTCGGGCGAAATTTTGTTCTCCTATTGGTCTGGAGACAGCTTCTATCCGGTTATCCGGATCGAGCCCGGCATCTACTACACGCGCGATCACGTCACCGAAAACTCATTTGATGTTCCGATTCGGATTACTCCAGGGTTCAAGTTGACTCCGAATCTCTACGTCATCGCGGGCTGCAGCATCGATGTCTATTCGAATCCGGTTGTTTTTCCCATTGGCGGTTTCAATTGGAAGATTAACGACAAGTTCAACTTCCGCGCCGTGTTCCCTCGACCGCGTTTCAGCTACATCCCAAATCAAAACCTGGAGATTTATCTGGGCGGAGAACTGGCTGGCAATAGCTATCGGAACGGTCCAACCAACGATCGTCGTACCAACAATGCCATTCTAGAATATTCTGAGGAGCGCGCTGGAGTCGGTGTCGACTACACTTTGCGGAAGGGAATCGATTTGGAAGCGATTGCGGGCTGGACGATCGAACGGGTTTACGACTATATCCGTTCGGGACCGATCAATCGCAGCCGAGGCTCCCCCTATATCAGGTTAGATCTTAAAATTGATTTGTTTTGATCGCAGTAACCCGAAGCTCTAGTGTGCCGTCTCGCATATAATGATGCCGTCGTCCGGCAGACGTCGGGTCAGTTGGCTGTTTTTCAAGGTGACGCGCATATCCAGCTTGATACTTAAGGAGCAAGCAACGCGGAAAAACAGTCGAAAGCGCTTGATCGAAGCCGGCTGCAGGGGGCGTAAGCAGCAATCCAGTTCTGCGTTAAGTTACCAGCCGAATGATTCCATCAAAAAGAGGAAACATGAAACCGGTATGGTGCATCGTGGGACTTCTCTGCCTTGGAAACACGGCGTTCGGGGGAGAGAATGCGGCGGTGCACTCCTCATCCACTCCGAGCACGGAAAATTTGGGAGCAGGATGGTCATTTGACCTAAATAGCGCCTACACCTTCGGCAGCCGCATCCAAAAGGCTGCTAATCTGGGGTCACAAGCGGAATATCGATACGAAATTGAGGCGTTGCGCAATTTCCGAATCACGGGAGACTATTACCTGCAGCTCGGGATCGATTATGAGCGGTTCGATTTCTCGCGTTCGAACGCTGTCTTTCCTTATTCTTTCACCTCCTTTAATGCGGAGGTGAACTTCTCTTATTGGTCAGGCGACGATTTCTATCCGGTGGTAAAACTTGAACCGGGCATTTACTATACGCGGGACCACGTGACAAAGAACTCATTCGACGTGCCAGTGCGCTTTACGCCAGGATTTAAGGTAAGCGAGAACTTGTACGTAATCCTTGGCTGCAGCGTAGATGCTTTTTCAAACCCGATCGTTTTTCCGATCGGCGGCTTCAATTGGAAAATCAGCAACAAATTAAACTTTCGAGCCGTGTTTCCCCAGCCGCGGTTTAGCTATGCGCTAAATGATCGACTCGAGATTTATCTGGGCGGCGAACTGATCGGCGATGGCTATCGCAATGGCCCGACCCGTGATCGCCGGACCAATAATGCGATCATCGAATACGAAGAGGAGCGGGCCGGGGTGGGAGTAAATTTTACTTTGCGAAAGGGCGTTGAATTTGAGGCCATAGCGGGCTGGACGTTTGAACGCACTTACGACTATGTTCGTTCGGGGCCAGATTACAACAGTAAGGGCGCACCCTATTTCAGAGTGGATCTGAGTTTAGACCTGTTTTGAACTATGTTTCAAGGCGGCAACGGATCATCCTTAGAAAACGCGGTCGTGATTCTCGGCGCGGCCAGCGAGAGCGCTGGGGTCGACGCGGAACATACCTATCTTTCCCGTCATTTTCCTGGATCCTCCGTCGTCCGACAAGCACTCCTCCATCAGGGGCGAAAGGTCTTTGACCGTCTGGAAATAAGAACCTCGGCCAATGCTCCGGCAGTCGTGTATTTCGATATCACCGATTTCTTTGGTAAATTTTAGCAGCAACTCAATCGCGACCACTGGCCGGTGCCGGCACACGGAATCCGCTAGTGATTATCCGAATTATCGGGATCCTCCGGTCTCGTCCCCATGATTTCGTCAATCCGGTCGAGAACTTCTGGCGTCAACGTTTCCGCGACACTGGTAGCAGCAAGATTCTCTTCGAGCTGTTTCACTTTTGAAGCTCCGAGGATCACCGTACTCACATGCGGATTCTTGAGACACCAAGCGATCGATAGAACCGATTGCGGAATGCCAAGCTTATGGGCAAATTCACCCAACCTGCGCACCTTCTCGAGCCTCTCCGGCTTAAGCACCCATTCACGCAACCAACCGTAACGTTCGAGAGTCAATCGTGCGTCGGTTGGATTGCCGTTGTTGTATTTTCCGGTTAAAAGTCCGCTTGCCAGTGGCGAAAAAACCGTAGTGCCGAGCCCGATTTGTTCGTAGAGCCGGGCATACTCCATTTCGACTTTGTGGCGTTGCAGAAGGTTGTAGTACGGCTGCTCCATGGCCGGGGGCACCAGTTGGTACTGGCGAGCGACCTCGTGAGCCTCCATGATTTCTTGGGCACTCCAGACGCTCGTTCCCCAATACAGCACTTTACCTTGAGCAATGAGGTCCGACATCGTGCGGACCGTTTCCTCGATCGGCGTCTCCGGATCAGGCCGATGACAGAAAAACAGGTCGAGATAGTCGACTTGCAGCCGGCGCAAAGCGGCGTGACATGCCTCGAAAACATGTTTGCGGCTCAATCCATATTGATTCGGCTTTTGCGGGTGCTTGGCTGAACCGAAGAATACTTTGCTGGACACCAACCAGGTATCGCGAGGCCAGTCAAGCTTGCGCAGAATTTTACCCATCACGACTTCCGATTGGCCGGAGGCGTAGCCCTCGGCGTTATCGAAGAAATTAATGCCTCCCTCGTACGCCTTGATCATTAAATCTTCTGCGACATCATCCGAGATCTGATCACCGAACGTGACCCAAGAACCCAGGGAGAGTTCGCTCACCTTTACTCCCGCTTTGCCTAGTCTGCGGTAATTCATATGCCCTGACAACGTTGCACGACTCTTTGTCCCCTGCAGCTAGGAATCGGAGGCGAAAGGGCCTGTCGGCCTCGTTTTCAGCGGCGAAGCCGCTCCAAGACAGCCTAGGCCGAAGCCCTGGCCGAAGCCCTAGGAATCGGATCCCCCAGCGGCCACGCACTGAAGGTGCGTCTCAACCTAACCTTAATCCCAGACATACCGTTCGTCGAACGACACACGGTAGCGCTTGAGAAACAGCCGAAATTCCTCTTCGAATGTCACCGTTCGGTGATGCTCTTCCTGCTTTTCTATGTCAGAGACAACCGCAGCAACGTTAGATTTGGCTCACCGAAAAGGCTCCATAGCCCCGTTGCCAACTAAATCTGCCAGAGATCCTTGTCGGCAAGCAGCGGCTCTCGATTCTTGGTCGAGAAGATTAGATGATTAGGATATTTGCCAGCGACTACGACACTGTATAATAACATCATATATATACGTTACTGTGACGCCCTTTCAGGGCTGATCACCGGTTTTGTTACAGTTCCTAGGGCTTCGCTCTAGGCTATCTTGAATCTCGGCTTCGCCGCTGAAAACGAAGCCGAGACGCCGCTTCGCCGTCTGGCCGAAACGCCAAGCACACGCTTTTGCCCGCTTGCCCATCACGCCCATTCGCCCTCCACCGGCGGACCGAAAGCCTCTATTCTTGCTTGAATTCTCTCAACGGGCCCCGCGTCAAAGCAAATGCAGGCTTATGCGAATTCTCACTCCTCTCTTTTCCGTGTTGCTCTTTGTGTCTGTGCAGGCCGTCGCCCAAAGCATGCCAATCCTGAATTTTAATATGACCAAGGCAGACGGAACTCAGGTCGTGTATGAATTTCGGGTCCCAGATAACGTTGTATTCAGCTCTTTTGCTGATACCGCGGAAGCGCAGCACCAAGCTGGTGTCACCGCCTTAACGTGGGCGCAAAGCTTTTACGGCGCCCACGACGTCTTCTTACAATCGGTCGATTTCAAGGCGTTGCCGATTCCGCACTACGTCGCCACATTCAATGGTCAGATCGGAACTATTCGCCAAACTTTCTTTGCGGTGATCCTGGGTTCCGGCACTCCTTTAGAACCGGCGCAGGCGCGCATGCTAACGCAAAAAACGACCGGCGCTGCAAATCAGCGAGTCCCGAAGCCGACTCGGCGCCGAGAAACCGTGCACCCGACCGCGAGGAGCGAAGGGCCAGCGGGCGGCCGTGGAACTAGAGATTTGCGGGACGAAGAAGTGACGCCCGCTGCCCGTCCTCATCCGAACGTCTGGGTTTCCGGCACATCGAACTAGTGCATCGTACCATATGCCAGTTACATACGAGACGATGCACTAATCCCCAAATCTCGCACGGTCTACGCATTCATGCGCTTAATACGAGCTAGCTTCGGACATTCGAAATACTTACTTGCACGGATCCGGCTCGCTTGCGTCCGGCTAGCTCTTCACCAGCGTAACGCGGCAGACGCGCAAAACTAAAGGTCGCAACAAAAGAAATCGCGCCGATCACCAGGAATGCTGGCCAGAAGTCGGCCGCCCCCAGAGTGGAACTTCCCCGGAGCGCCAACGTCAATTGTAAAGCTGAAGCCCCGACCGTTACCCCCATACTCAGAGAGAACTGCTGCAATACGCTCTGCAGAGAGGTGGCGGCGCTCATTTTCGGCTGCTCGATTTCCGCATAGCTGATTGCATTGATACAAGTAAACTCGAGCGAACGAAAAAAACCGCCGATGAAAAGTACCGCTACCATCAGCGGAATCGACATAGCGGGAGTAAACGCAGCGGGCGCCGCGATGAACACGGCCGAGAAGATAGAGTTAAAGATCAAGACCCGCCGAAAACCCCATTGGCGAAGAATCCTGCCAGCCGCGACCTTCATCCCGATCGCCCCCAGCGCGGTAACGAAGGTGAGTAAACCGGAACGGAGCGGGCTGAACCCGAATCCTAGCTGTAACAATAGGGGTAACAATAATGGTACGGCTCCCACCCCAATGCGGAAAAGTGAACCGCCCGCCGCGCCCGCGCGAAAAGTCGGGTAACGAAGCAGTGTGAGATCCAATATCGGTGCGACGGCGCGCCGAGCATGCCAGACATACAACCCTATCCCAGCCAATCCCAAGAAAAAGAGGCTGACTACCAGCAGCGGCGAAACAACGTGCGCGTCCAGGGCGGCGCAAGCCGAAACCAACGCCGAGAGTCCAAGTCCGGAAAACAGAAATCCGGGAAAATCGAATTTGGTAATCTCTTCGCCGAAAACGTCCGGGATGAAGAGCGTGGCTAGCACTAAGCCGAGAGCAGCAATGGGAAGATTTATCCAAAAGATCCAACGCCAAGTGAAAAAGGTCGTGATAAATCCTCCCACCGGTGGACCGATGACCGGGCCGATCAACGCGGGAATCGTAAGCCAAGCGAGTGCTCCAACGATTTCTGCGCGAGGCACAGTTCGGAGAATAACCAATCGGCCCACCGGAACCATCATCGCTCCACCGATCCCCTGTAACGCACGTGCGGCGACCAAGAATCCCGTCGAATTAGCGAAACCGCAGCAAGCAGATCCCAATGCAAAAATAATGATGGCGAGTCGAAAAATGAGGCGAGCTCCAAATCGATCCGCAAACCATCCCGATGCAGGAATAAAGACGGCCAAGGTCAACAAATACGAAGTGAGCGCCAACTTCAGTTGAATTGGGTCTTCGTGCAAATCGCCAGCGATCGCGGGTAATGCGGTCGAAAGAACAGTCGCATCGAGATTTTCCATGAACAAGGCACAGGCTACAATCAACGGCACTAAGACGCGAAGCGGCAAAGGCCTTCCCGATTGCGACAATTCATGCATGGCGGATCAGCACATTGCCGCGCGTCAGCGAATAAGCAATCGACTAACCTCCTTTTCCCGGAGGCGCTTCTCGCAATCAACCCCGAACCAGGGACATTAGTCGCTCCGGTCCAGGGAGTTACCGCTGAGAGTGAGTGAGTGCTAACATCGGGTCAGTGCCGGAGAGATTTTCCGATATCTTTCGCATCCCGCACTAATTTTGCCATCACTCCTGCCACTGCCTCCCAATCTTCTGCTGGAGCCGTTCGACCGTGATTTGGAGCCACTCGTAACGACATTACAAAGGATTCATGTTCTTTCCCTTTACAAGCTAGAAATTTAGAACCAGCAGTAAGCTGTTATCGATCTCGGATCGATCCTTAATGACGTAATATGAAGAAAATACATGCCTTAGCCGTTGTCGGCTTGATGTCACAAGCCATAACGGGATTCGCTGGAGAACCGGCCATATCCTCAAAAGAAGTAGTACCACCCGCACCTATCCAAGACCTCTATCGAGCAAATGAATGGCAGCTCGATCTGTTTGGTGCTTACGCACCCGCTGGCGGGAAAGGGAACAAGTTTCTCGGAGACCACGCCTGGGGAGGAGGTGCCGACGTCAATTACTTCTTTACGAAGTACCTTGGTCTAGGTTTGGAGGGTGACATCCTTGATGGTACGGGCCCTATTAATTCGGGCAACGTTAGCGGCCAGTTCGCTTTAAATGCATTGGTTCGCTATCCCATCGGAAACACCGGATGGGCTCCCTATGTATTCGCCGGAATCGGCGGATTCGTTCCTGGAGAAGGTTCAGACTTTGTCCAACACTTCAGCAACGGAACCAGCCGACAAATCCGCAACAACAATAATGCCGACGTTCTGTTGGAAGGACATTGGGGCGGCGGACTCGAGTATCGTTTCACTCGCCATATCGGAATATTTGCGGATGGACGTTATGAAGTCGTAGACCAATCGAGAAATAATTTCGGCCTCATTCGTACGGGAGTTCGTTTCGCGTTCTAATCGTCCGCAATTCTAATCAACACTTTGAAGGCCAACCATTCGAGGAATGGTTGGCCTTCGATTTTCGGTAAGGTGAATTGTAACGCCG
>DATNNZ010000422.1:0-7265 GCA_035601575.1 Chthoniobacterales bacterium | reverse complement strand
ATAAAATCGAGGAAGAGGGTAGCTGCTAACAAGTCTGCGCTGCCGCCCGGCGAAGCATTGAGGGTGAGCAGATCGCGATCGAGTCGCTGCAGCAGTTCCCAGCCTTGAACGGTGGCGGTACCTCCCGCCCCCAAAACCGCTGCCGCTCCGGTTTTGGCCGTATTTAGGGCGGCGAGACCTCCCCGATGAAGCAAACAGGTATCTTCTTGGCAATGCCCAATTCAAACAGCGTGAGATGCTCCGGTCGACTAATGCTCGAAATAATCAGATGCAGATCGTGAAGCCTTTTCGCATCGACCTGCACGAGGGATCGCGAGAGGAAATCGGCTTGTTTCTGATTGTCTCCTTCAAGCACAATCCTGTCGCCGCTCACAATGAGGGTTTCGAGAGCCTCGATGATCTTTTCTTTCGGCAGGATCGGTCCCCGCATCCAGGGCTTGACTAGGTCTATCCGCCGCCGCTTCTCATCGCGGCGCGTCGTCCAGGAACGCGAAACCGGCTCTAAAATTTGCTTTGCCATTGGATTGATTTTGCCCGGTTAGTTTTCATTTTTAGTTTCGCTAAACAGCTTACCAAAGCATTAGCGGCTGACTGTTCGTCGATGCTCTTTTTTGGCGGCCAATCCGCCGAGCTCACGCCAATGATGAGGCCGACGCCTTCACAACTAACGTCGTAGGAGACTGAGTGTGCTCGCTCAATCCCCAGAAGCCTCCAACCATTCGTTCAACTGATTGCTTGGCGGCGGCCAGACTAGCCTCTGATTGAGCACGGTCCTGATTCCAGGCGTTATCCACTTCCACACTGCAAACCTCCTGCACTCCTATCAGACGAAGCCAAAAATCAATGTAAGGCGCCTGGTGATCGAACGATGGTGGTATGGGAGAATCCTCCCGAAATGCAGATCCGCGGGTATAGACGACCAGCGCCTTGGGGATATTGAGGCATGGTCCATATTCTTTGCCGTCGTACGTGAACAAGTAATTGCGCTGAGCGGTCAGATCGATCAGCTGTTTGAGCTTGTAGGGGATCGAGAAGTTCCACATGGGTAGGCCCAAGACAATTCGGTTCGCTCGTTGGAAGCGGCCGATCAATTCTTGAATGCGGTTCCATGTTTCCGATTCTGCGTCTGTCAGTGGCTGGTGCTTGATCGCCTTGTACTTCGCCCCGATGGATGCGGCATCAAACTCGGGGAGGTTTTCGTCCCAGACATTCAGGACATCTTCATTAATCACCGGGAGCACTTTCCTGGATGCCGAAAGAAATGCGTTTGTCAGGGCGATCGAATTCGATTTGTCACCTCGCGGCGATGACTGGATATGGAGAACGTTCATTTTAATCGAGCGAAACGGATTTTTCATGTATCTGGAATTACCGATCTGGCTTTGGATAAGTGAAATTGTTTGTTTTGTGTCCTGTGATAAACATTTCGAATACACTAAAATCATGGAGCTTCGTCAGATTCGATCATTTCTGTCGGTCGCAGAGACTCTGCACTTCGGTCGCACCGCGGAGATGATTCATCTCAGTCAACCTGCGCTAAGTCTGCAAATACGAGCTCTGGAGGATGAGATTGGAGTAAGACTCTTCGAGCGCAACCGGCGCAAAACGGTACTCACCCCTGCCGGTGTCGCTTTTCGTGAGTATGCAGCAGAAGTCCTCTCAGGACTAGATCAAGCCGTGCATAAGGCGAAGCTGGCGGCTAAGGGAAAGTTGGGGATTCTGCGGATCGGATTCATATCGACTGCTGGCAATGAGATTGTGCCCGCCATCATTCGTCAGTTCCGTGAACTGAATGCAGACGTAGAATTCTCGCTTCGCAATATTCTCACGGCGGATCAAATCCAGATGCTGGAGACAGGATCTCTCGATATTGGTTTTTTGCGCCTTCCCATCGGTGGGCACTCTGAACTCGAGGTGGTCACCGTGCATCGCGAACCGTTCGTGCTCGTCGTGCCCGCGTCCCATAAATTGGCAAAGAGAAAAAGGGTACGCCTGCGCGAAGTGCGCTCCAGAATTCGATTACAGCTCGTTTTATGTGACGACTGGCACGGGAACACCGGCTGCCTTGTTGCGCAGGATTTAGCCTTGCTGACCAAGGTTCGCACTCTAATCCACGAGGAGATTTCGCTGCTTACCGTGCTTTATTTTCCGTTTCGTGCGCGCACCCCCTATACGCCAAGGGGCCCTGTTTCCGGAGGATGAGGACAGCTAATCCCTACAGCCGCGTTTGTCGTCAAAGGCCGGTAAACGGGCGCTTAAAAATCCTGCGTGCCGCCAATCGGAAGCAGGTGCAAGGTCAATCCTTTCGACCGGAATTTTTCTTTGGCAGCGGCATGGTCAATTGTGATGAGCGGGAAGGTATCGTAATGCACGCCCATGACGTCTTTGCATTGGAGAAGGTCGGCGGCACGGATGGCGTCATCAATATCCATAGTCAAATTGCCGCCGATGCACAGGACGGCAAATTTGAGTTTGGTTGTTTCGCTGATGAGTTTCATATCCAGCGTGAGGGCGGTGTCGCCGGAGTAATAAAAATTGGCATCCGCGGACTCGACCACGAAACCGCCGGCGCTGCCGCCGTAAGTACCATCGGGCAGGGAACTGGAATGAATGGCATTGACACATTTCACCCGGCCAAACTCTGATGAATAGGTACCGCCGGGATTAAGCGGGCGCGTATTTTTCACGCCGTTTTTACCGAGCCAGGAAATCACTTCAAAATTGGAAACCACGGTGGCGCCCGTTTGGTCGGCGATAGCGGCGGCATCGGTGATGTGGTCAAAATGTGCGTGAGACACGAAGATATAGTCGGCCTTGATTTTTTTGATATCCACCGCTTCGGCGAGTGGGTTCTGGGTGATAAATGGGTCAAACAACAGGTGTTTTCCATTGATTTCGGCGGCAAAGCTAGAGTGGCCGTAGTAAGCAATTTTCATGCGATTCTATTTCCCTTTGATCTGGGTAACACCGGTAACAAGCGTGAACATTTGGTAACAATTACTGGCAATTCATCTCAAACTTACCATCGAATCCTCCCTTCGGGCCACGACCTTGAGTCGTGGTCGAAAAGCTTCGTGCTTGCGATCTTTTCTCCTTCCAGGAGGATTCGGTTTTGCTTTCGGCGGAAATCGCCGAGACGCGGCTCAGGCTACAGCGGATGATCCACGGTCGATAAGCCTAAAATTCCCATTCTGCTCTTTGCCGAATCGATACTCGGCATTCGGCCCTACGATTGGCAAAGTCATATTCTTCTCAACTACGAGGCCGGTAGGCAAACCGCGGCCGCTTGCGCAAACTTCACCGGGAAGACATCCACTATCTTCCCGATCGCAGCTCTCGGGACTTTGTACAGCTTCCCACGCGCCCGCCTGATGTATCTCTCGGCTACCGGCGCTCAGGTTAAAAACCAATTCCTCGCTTCGCTCGAACGCTTCCGCTCTCGGCCCGCATTCGCCGGCTGGACCTGGCTCAAAACCGAGGTTCGAAACCCTCACGGCGGTTTCCTCTTCGGCCGCGCCACCGACACATCAGGCAATATCGAAGGCTTACACGATCAACCCGAATCTCCAGCCGCTATCCTGGTTGACGAAGCCAAATCGATCCGTGACGAGGTCCTCGATGCGCTCGAGCGCTGTCACACTTCTTACCGGCTCTTCATGAGCTCAACCGGCGCAGCCTTCGGCGGCTTCTACCAGATCTGCACAGCAAAATCGCATCTCTGGAAAGTGTTCAACATTCCCTCTTCCATATGCCCGCATGTCGACCCGGCCGTTATCGAAGCCGATCGAGAGAACCTCAAAGCCAACGTCTTCCGCATCAAACACGGCGCTGAGTGGCTTTACGATGCAGGTGATTCGATGATCTCACTCGAGTATGTCCGAACTCTGATCGATAACCCGCCCGAGCATGTCCCCGGCCGGCCGGCTGCCTTCTGCGATTTCGCCGGACCAGGTGACGAATCAGTGTTAGCCCTCTGCGATGGCAACCGAGCGGAGATAGTTGACGCCTGGCGCAGCAAAGACACGATGCACTCTGTCGGCAAGTTCCTTACCCTGTTCCGCAAACTTAACCTGCAAAGCTACCAGGTCGGAGGCGATGAAGGTTACGGTCACCAGCTGATGGACTGCATGCAGGAGGAAGGCTTCTATCTGCACCGGTTCAACAACGGCTCACCCTCCAAGCGCAGCGACATCTACGTGAACTTGAGCGCCGAATGGTGGTCAACGGTCGGCCAACTGATCGAGCGCCGGCAGATCATTGTTCCCAACGATGAAAAGCTCATCGCTCAGCTCACCTCGCGCCAAAAGCTCTACGACAGCAAAGGCCGCGAACGACTTGAAAGCAAAGCGGATCTGAGGACCCGCGGTGTCGAGTCACCCGACCGCGCCGATGCGCTCATCGGAGCAATCGTGCTCGGCCAGGAGACCAAAATCGATTGGAAAGAACTGGTAGAGGACCAGAAAAGGATCAAACGCCAGATGCAGCTCGATTATCAGCGCACAGGCCGCGGCAGAGCGCACATTGAGTGGCGTTGGTGAGTTATTTCGGGCGAGCGAATGACAATAAAGATCCCACCTAGGAGTTGGCTTTCAGCCATTCCCTAATCTTAGGCAGAAAATTTTCATAAAGTGATTTTGGACAAAGCGATCGTTATGATGACTCACGTCATGATTCCCTACGAGAAACCGAACAAGGAGTTCGTTCCCTTTCGTCTATTGAACGCCGCAAATCGTTGACCGTCTCGACCATCTCTCTCGCGAAATACCAACACCATCTCTCGACTTCTAGAGCCGTTTGCGCCGGCGATCGATTTGCGCTCGATCGCGAACAGTTCCTCGCTCCCAGCAATCCGCCAAAAGTTGAGGGGCCATGCCAGGCAGAACACTAACAAGCACTACACGCATTTGGAGCTTTAGAGGGTGTGGCGGCCTGTCGAGTCCATTCTCGGTTGCCGACAAAGCCTCCGAAAAACCTCACTGAAAGCGCGTCGCGGCGACTGCGCAACTACTGGTGGTACGCAGATGCGTTCGGGAAAGGATCGTAGAGGCCACGGCTATTCCGCTCCGGGGCGTACACAAATCCGTAGAGATCTTTCTTGATATCGACCGGCTCAAGGAGCAGGCCTTTGTCACGAACACTCTTGGTGTATTCGATCAGAACTCGTGCGGTGCCATTGATGCCCCACATCCTAAAGAAGACGACGTCCGCAAGACTGTTGCGTAGCAATCCCGTCCCAAGAAATCCGCCGTTAGGGTAAAGTTCTTCCAGACCCGCCATCGCATGGAAACAATTGATTGCGACTCGATCCTTGCGGGTAAGGCGGTCATCGGCTCGATAATCGATAGTTCCTCCGTCGAGCAACTGCTTCCGTTTTACGGCGAGATCAAAAGCCGCCTTCTTGATCTCGTAGGGTCCCCACATGCCGACGGCATTTTTTTTATTCACCGCGAGCTTCAGTGTCTCGTCCAGCTTGAAGTTTCTCCCGACGGAGATAGGACATTTGTTCAATTTCGGAAAAATGCGGCTGCCGAACCCATCGAAAACACACAGATGCGGATTAGTATCAAAATCGTGAGGCACCCAACTGATTGTAAATGCTTCAAAATTCCAGTTCTTGTAACTGCCTCGTCTGAATCCCGATGCCAGGCTGGGCTGTTTGCCGTCGCCAAGCACGCGTATCACCGAGATGAACGAGTGCGACAACTGCGGCTTAGTCCATCTGTCTTGGTAAGCGAAAGGAACAATAAAATAGCGGTCCTGTGTATTTACACCCTCTCCCAAGCGCGCTGCAACCTTGGCCTTGATGCGGTTGACGATCTGCTCGTATAACGGCACATCATAGTTCGAGAAGTCGATATCCCTTTTTCGCAATATTCCGTGAACGGGAACGCACGGGCTGAAAAGCAAAGCACAGGTTGCGACCCAACTAGCAAGAGCGTTGATTCGTCGCTTGATTTTCCGCCGCACTCCGAGGCCGCTGGGGAGCAGCCATTTGCGTTCATTATTTACGAGCTCGTTGGTGAGCCGGGCGCGGCGAGCCACGCCTCCGTCGGTGTCATTGATGCGATTCATTGTGCCATCCTTTGGCGACAGTTAATGCGGCGTTCTTTGCTTTGGCGGAGTCGAAATTAGAATCAGGTTGAATCTCGATCTCGATTCCTGATCCGTTCTAAAATCAGCAATGCTCACTGTCTGTTGGGTACGGATCTGGTCCAAGAATCTGTTTTTCAAAGAGTCCAGGCTTATTGGGGTTCGTCTGCTCACGAGCCGGGTAGGGGCGGATGGTGTCACCATAGCGGATGTCGTGGAATGAGCTCCCGTAATGAAGCTCCCAATAACGGCTCCGATACCCACAAACCAAAGGAACAGGGAAAGGGCGAAAATCATGGGGAGCGTGAAAATGCTGGCAAGCAGGAGCTGGACTCCGCGTTTTACCTGGTCTTTGGCGATCGCGATGATCGCGAGCACAACACAAACTGCCAAAAGCGGCCCATGAATGAACGCCAGCAATATAGGCTGAGCTAATATAGAAACGACGGCGACCAGGAAGCATATTGAGCCCGCTTTCAGGACCGCTTTCCCCGGCGCCGGAGGTTCTGGTTGGGAAGGAGGAAGTGCAGATTGCATCGTTTAAAGATCTCTAGCAGAATGGCGACGTTTTATGGTGGCTATACGGACACTACGGAATTTATTTTCGAAACTTTAGGTGCTGGGCGCCCAATACAGAAAGGAATGAGCGTTATGACTCACGACACGCCCCTGGTAGAAACCGAATAAGTAGTCGGGGCAATCGTACTTGGTTGGAGTTACCAAATCGATTGGAGAGCACTGCTGGAGGACCAGCAAAGAATCAAAAGGCAGATGCAGTTCGATTATCAGCGCACCAGCCATGGCAGACCGCACATAGAGTGGCGATGGTGAAGATTATCTGATCGCGAGGAGTGCCATTTTTCCTCGGCGGCACATTTCGTTCTGGTGAGGTGCGACGGAACGCAAACCTTTCTCCGGCATGTCGACTTCAGCAGATGGTAAGTAGCCCGGCCATGTTTCGCCAGGGTCTTGCTGTCGGGGTTGAGTCCGGCGAGTCTTCTGCTTCCGAGGATACGATCAAGGCGCCGGCATCCGAACAGGCGGTGCACCGATTTGAGCACTATGAGCTGGTGATGGGTGAAGACGGGAAACCGGTCGAGTTGGGTCGCGGTGCAATGGGGATCACTTACAAGGCGTTCGACGTTGATCTTCACTGCCCGGTGACGTTGAAAGTC
>DATNNZ010000421.1:0-2606 GCA_035601575.1 Chthoniobacterales bacterium | reverse complement strand
ATCACTGGGACGGTACTCGCTAAGTTTAATGAGCCCTTGGCGTGGCCTGGGTCCGCTTGCAAATACTCAGAGGCTGTGTCCTTATCGGTGAATCTGAGCGCAAACCTTTCGCCGAGGGCAAACTTTTTGTCGACTCCTTCTTTGATTTTATTTTCCGCTTCCTTACGAAGTGCTCCGCTATCGGACCAATCAGGGGCGTAAATGATCGCCACCAAACGGCAATCTTGCTGTTGTTGGTTCTTAACTGGCTCGTCAGCTAAGAGATAGAGGGTTGCCATTTCTGAAGCTTGGACCTCTGCCGATTAGGCTGCAACCACCCAGTGTAGGCCAGAACCCACACGACCGCGCGGCGTGAATACTATGCGACTAGTTCTGCCTTGTTCCGCAACTGTTGCGGACGGTGCAATCGCCGCCACCAACTGAGCGAACGATTCTTTCAATTCAGGTCAGCCCACAACCAGGTGGTGTATATCCCTTTGAGCCGTTTGCTGCGTGTGGTAACCAATCCTAAAGGAGCGTCGGTTGTTTTCTTTTTCGAAGGCAACTATTCTGTCAATGTCCCTTTGATGCCTGCGTCGCGGGCTTCAACGAAACCGTTGTTGTCGCGAAATCCGTCGCGGATAATCGCCTCTGCTGCAGCTGTCCGATGGTAAAAGCGAAGGCCCATTCTAGTAATTATATCGTCCGAGCAGAGCGCGACTTAATCACACTTTCCACCGCTCGCCTTCAGGGTTCGGTTTTTGATTCCTCTGTTGGGCGCCATGGGTTGAATTTTTCCCTCGTACCGGCCGGTATCCCGCGCGGCTACGCAGAAATTTCTCACAGGCCGAGGCGATCGCGCAATTGTGAACGATCTCATACCGTTTGGCTCGTCTGCGGACTACTCGGGCTTTGGCTGCGCTGGGCATCAGTTATTCTCAGGCTGTGAATACCGTTTGTAAAACTCGGTTAAAGCCTGGAGCACCTCCGGTTCGAGATAGACCGCGCACTCGTTTCGGTGGTCGTTGAGCTTGAGCTCGATGCCGTACCCGCCAACAATCGGGACCGACCCCACCAGCAAAGCCAAAAGACCCGATACTGCAACGTCGAAATGCGCATAGACGGCACCGCCAAGATAAATCATGTCATTCATTTTTCGGAGTTCGGTGGGACTTGATCACTCTTTCCACTGCTCGCCTTCATCGTCGTCGTCGAAGGCTGTTATCTCTCTCCAGCCTCGTTGCGCTGACGGGCTCAAGTAATTAACCTCAACGGTCCACCATCCGTCATCCGTTGGCACAACCTTGGTGGCAATCGTTCCGACGGGTTTCCCATCGAGTTTTGCCCCCATGGCGAACGCTTCGAATCGCTCGGCTATTCCCTCGGCGCGTTCACGCGCACGGTATGAGGTGTCTGCAATAAATTGCTCGGCTATAACCTGAAGGCCGTCATTATCGAGATCGAGATCGCGGATACGATGCTCGAGCGCTCGCTCAACACACTCTGCTAGCGAGATTCCGAGAATCCCGGCGATCTGGCGAAAGGGTTGCAGAAGCTTACTGTCTATTTTGATGGTTTCCTTTGGCATATGCCAGAACTATGCGCCTACCGCTAAGCGTACATCAAGACGTTTCTTTAAATCTAGCCTCTTCTCCAAGCGCTGGGCGTATGATATAAGTGTGATATGGCTAGGAAGAAAAACGCCGCAGCAGTCGAACTCGGACGACGAGGAGGGCTAAAGGCCGCCGGAAAGGGCGGAAAGGCAATAGCGGCCAGGCGCAGCCCTGAGGAACGCAGCGAAGCGGCACGCAAAGCCGTCACTGCTCGCTGGGCCAGGTGGAAAGAGTCGCTGTCTCAAGGCCAGCGTTAAGATCCGTTATGCAACGGCTAGCTGTAGCGACCTGAGGGCATAAACGGCTCGAACCAATAACATCGCCCATTTCCGGACCACATTAGCTGAGAATAAGGAGGCCCTCAGGACCAGATTACGTGAGAATGGGACCACATTATTTGATGACAGACCGATTACATCCGGGCTGAACCACATTAATGAGAATAGCTAACCGTAGCGGATGTAATCGGTCTTTTGAACGAAGCCGCTACGCGGAGTCCCTGAGAGGGTGTTTGAAAAGCCCAGGCGTGCTTTGAAGTGGAGCTGATCGGTCTGGTTGAGGAAATTCCTGGATGGGCATTAAACTCTAAAGCACGGACCTGACTGATTCAGCGTGGGTGTTGATTGCACCGCTGCTCCCTACTGCACGGCCAGGCGGGCGACCGCGCACGACCGAAGTACGGGGGTCGTCAACGCGGTCTTGTATCTGCTGCGGACGGGTTGTCAGTAGCGTCTGCTGCTACAAGAAGCGCTTGGCCGTTAGATTCTGGAACGTTCCGTTTCATCGCGGCGGAGGGGGAATCTGGAGGTGATACCTGGGCGCTAGAGCGATTAGTTTCTCGATCACGCCGGCATCGACCGGAGGCGGCGTTGTCAGTTGTGTCGCTGGCTCTCCCAGCTCTTCCCACAGCCTCTCGAAACCGCCCGGTGTCAGCAGTAGGATCATCCGGCCCGGTGTGCTGCCGGTATTCTTGTAAGTGTGCAGCGTCCCTTTGGGAATGTGCACGAACGCCCC
>DATNNZ010000420.1:0-9491 GCA_035601575.1 Chthoniobacterales bacterium | reverse complement strand
CCCTGCCCAACGGCAGCATGGCATAGGTTGGGTTGCGATGTTCGACCACTTCGGCAACCGGATTCGGCACTTGATGTTTCACGGCCTCAACTTTGGATTGGCTTTCGTCGTCATTTCTGATGTGTCGACCTGTTTCCGCGCCAAGCGGCAGCATCGCCAGTTTCAAGGTCGGCATCACAGAGGTTAAGTTCTCGCCTACGAGCGAATGCGTCGGCATCACAAAGGCCAAGTTCTCGTCCAGTACCGAATGCGTCGGCATCACAAAGGCTAAGCTCTCATCCACCACCCGATGAGTCGGCATCACAAAGGCTAAGCTCTCATCCACCACCCGATGAGTCGGCATCACAAAGGCTAAGCTTTCGCCTACCACCGAATGAGTCTGCATCACAAAGGCTAAGCTCTCATCCACCACCCGATGAGTCGGCATCACAAAGGCCAGGTTCTCGCCCTCTACCGAATGAGTCGGCATCACAAAGGCCAAGCTCTCGTCCAGCACCGAATGCGTCGGCATCACAAAGGCTAAGTTCTCGCCTACTACCGAATGCGTCGGCATCACAAAGGCGATATCGCTTTCCAATTTCCCGAACTGGTCAAACGAAGGGTTAGTGGCGCACGTTGCGCGCCCCGGGATGATTGCCACGGCGAGCGCGGCTAAGAGCAGGATTAATTTTTTTCTCATACAAGCAACTTTCGATTACAGGATGCACTGGCAAAGGCTATCGTATTCTGGTATTTATTGAAATTACGATTCTTGCAGATGAGGCCATCTTGCCAGAAATGCATAATCGACGCCTAGAATGGAGGCCGATTTCGCACTTGCAACCGTTGGTGTTGCAATTTTGAGACTCAAGGGAAAAATCGTGTCCTTGATAATTTTTATACATTGACTTCAGGAGTACCTGGCCGAAACAGCGAGTTGCTCGGTTCTGAGCAGGCACTTGATGACTTGAAAACGTGGCCGAGCCGCGAATTGGTTTCCTCTTCCTCCGCTTTTGCCGCTATTGGCCGAAAAACAACAAAACCCGCCGGCTTTCGGCCGCGGGTTCGGTGCGCTAACGAGATAAATCGGCGCTATTTCTTGATGTATTGAGACGCCAGTTGAAAAACCTCGTTAAGCAGCGCGCCCCCGTTCTGCCCGCCCAAAAAATGATTCAGGACCTGATTCGGAGCTTGCGGGCTGGCTTGATGAGTCCCGGTCGCCAACAACTGCATGATTACCGGGATGACCAGTGGCAAGGCAGTCAAAATCATTTGGCTGTTGAGACCGGTCGCCTGGGAAATTTGATTGATGATCCCGTTAAATCGATCGGCGCCAAAAAGGTTTTGCAAGTCCTGTACACCCACTCCGGGCTGAGAAAGGTCTGTCACGGTCTGTTGAGCCGCGGCGGCGCCCTGAGTCTGCTTTTGCTCATTCAGCGCGTCTTGCAAGTGAGGTCCAAGCACACTCAGCATCGGTTGAATCTGTTGTTCGGCCCCTTGGAGCCCGGGAATCATGCCGGCAATGTTCGCCAGGCTTTGCAGATCCTGATTACTTCCGGTATGCTGAGGGCTTTGAATGGCGCTGATGATTGAGTCGAAAAAGCTCATAGCAATCGCTCCGTTCTAGGTGATCCACGAAGGAACCGCAAGTAGTTGTTCCAGGCTTGAATTCAAAAGTAGCGCTTCGTATTTATGTCATCGAAAATCTTCTAAATTTTTCGATCGCGTATCCGTCTAAAATAGATTAGCGGGGGACGTTTGATTTTTGTTTTCACCAGGATATGCCGGAACCAGGACGAACATCAGCTAAATGCTTTCTTTTAAGCGCTGTGCTTACCTTTTTGGCGCTTGGGGCGAACGCACAGTCGGTTCCGGCAACCAATCCGTTTGAACCAGAGATCGAGGCCTTACAAGCCAAGCTAATTGATCCGCCGCCTCGACCCATTGTGTTCTACGGCAGTTCATCCATTCGGCTCTGGAGCACATTATCCCAAGATATTCCTGACTACACTGTCTTGAACTGCGGCTTTGGCGGTTCTCGGCTCACCGATTGCCTCTATTTCGCTCCCAGAGTAATTGGTCCTCTCAAACCGTCGGCGGTGGTCATTTACGCGGGTGATAATGATCTGGCCACCGGAGCGGCTCCGGAACAAGTCTTTGATTCTTTCCGCCAACTTTTTTTTGCGTTGCGAACGTCATCGCCGGATATGCCAATCGCGTTTGTTTCAGTCAAGCCGTGCCCGGCCCGATTCAAGTACATTCACAATATCGAACGGTTCAATCAATTGGTGGACACATTTCTTCGGACCCAATCGAATACCGATTATATCGATATCTTTTCTGATTTGCTCGGTCCTGACCATCAGCCGATCGTTTCGCTCTTCCGGAGCGATCAGATCCATTTGAGCCAAGCCGGCTACCAAATTTTGCGGCGCGATATCTCCGAGTATCTGCACGACGAGTTCCCCAAGAAACTGACCGCGCAGTGATTTCGGTATGGCGCGCGGGTCGTCCGGAAGCTGAGCCTCGGAAAGTCCTCACTTACTCGAAGCGCGAAACGTCAGTAAGAACCAGTCCGGAGGTTGTCTCGATAGCTTTGGTGTGATAAAGGAGTCGATGCGGACACACTCGATCGCTCTGATCGGTGATTATGATTCCCATGTCGTTGCGCATCGAGCCATTCCCTTGTGCTTTTCGAAGTCACACCATGCTGCCCAAGAATTCGGTAGTGACCAACTTGAGCATCGCCCGTCTTCAGGTTTCGTACAACGCCAGGACAATGATGCAAAACGCAAGTAAATGTACGGCTCAAATGCCTTTGAGCCAACCCTCCTGGAGGGAGTCAAGATAATTCGAATCTGGCATGAGAATTGCCCCAAAGAGAACTGACTGATGAAACGACTGGTCGAACTTGACGTGTTACGCGGCTTCCTGCTGCTCATGATGGTCGTCAACCACGCTCCTTCGCCGCTACGCCGCGTAACCGATCAACCGCTCGGATTTTTTTCGACCGCAGAGGGATTTGTATTCGTTTCAGCTTTTCTAGCCGGATTGCTCTTCCAAAAGCGGGCGGAGACGAAGGGATTCGCGGCCGCACGTAGCGCTACTTTTCTGCGCGCCTTCCGAATCTATCAGGCGCACCTGGTAACCGTTTTCTTCATCTTTTTCTTTGGCGGCATTTTTCTCTCCGAACTGCCGGGCGTCCAAAACATTCTGTCTCAATTTTTTGCGAACCCAGCCGCCGCGATTGCTGGCTCGGCGGCGCTTTTGTTCCAGCCGCCATTGCTAGACATTCTGCCGATGTACATCGTGTTCTCCTTTCTGACTCCGCTCGCTTTTTGGGTCGGCAACAAGTGGGGATGGATGAAGGTATTCCAGGTCAGCGTGGGAATTTGGCTCGTTTCCCAATTTCGAATCCAAGACTATCTGACCAAAGGCATCCAGGATGCCTCCTTCATTCATTTCGGTCCGTTTGACCTCTTCTCCTGGCAGCTGATCTGGATTGGCGGCCTCATATTCGGTCGTTCACTGCAAGAGCGGAAACCGGTCTTGGAAATGCCCCGGGCTGCGGAGTTTGCGCTGCTCCTGATCGCTGTTGTCTTTCTCGTTTGGCGTTGGGCTTGCATTTACGTTGATGTCGATCCAGGTAGAGCCTCGTGGTTCCTGGATAAATGGCATCTTGGTCCACTGCGGGTGGTGAACTTTTTTGCGGTCGCGTGGTTCGCCAGCAAGCTTCTGCCGCACCTGCGCAAGTGGACTCTCGCACTGCGTCCGATCTGTGCGGTAGGGGAGAATATGCTTCCGATTTTCTCGAGCCAGGTGTGTATATCGATTCTCATCGGGGGCTTGATTAGCGTGCGCCATCACGCGATCGACGATTACGCGACCATCCTGGTCCTGCTGCAGGTCGCCAGTGTTTTTTTAGCTGCTTGGATTTTGGATCGCTGGCGATCGACTAACTCGGTCGTCCCGAGCCCGGAACCAGCGTAGACGATAGGAACCGGCTCCATCGGTCTGCGTCTTCGGTAGGGATACGCTCCCGAGTTCGTCGCAATCTTACACCGTGGAATTCATGGCGCCGGAAAGCTCCGTCGGATAAGTCTGCGCGTCCGCAAACGTCCTCTCCGATTCGTTCGGGTTGAATTGCTGCGCTCTGTCTCACAGGTGGACGTGAACCGGCGGGAGTCGATCCCTACCGAGGAAAGGACCCGCCGCAGCGCATCCCGAGCGGCATTTAAATTTTTACTGGTCACTACGCCAATGCGTTCGTAGGTTTGCGCCTTAACTCATGTCTTGGAAACGAGCTCAGACCCACGCCGAATCGATGCTGCAGAATCTCAGCTTGGGCAAAGGGATAAAAGGTCGAAAGGATCTGCGCGACAAACGCGTGGTTTTCGTTGATGACGGCACAAACGAATATCGGACGATGTGTTTCACGATGGCAGCCAAGATCGTGCGGAGACGCGGCGCAGAAGTGGAAAATGTAAAGCCGCAGCCGGGCGAGGTACCCCACGCTAAAGTGATTGACCTAGGTAAATCGGAACGACCTAAGCCCACTCGATCACCGGAAGCGTTGCGACGGTCGCTGCGCTCTTGATCGTTATAGAGGCGACTCGGCTTAGCAAAATTCAATGGCCCACAATCACGGACAGGATTCGGAAGCAGTTCGCCCGAATACGATTCCACCGTCGGCCGGGTGGCGCGATTCCAACGCGGCTTTGACGGCGCCCGGCCCGGCGATCCCACCAAAGCCGCCTCCCTTATCGTGACATTGCACAGCTCCATTAGCCGCCGCTGCGGCTGCTGCTTGGCAGCGACGCCGTTCATCTGGTGGAGCAGATCGACCTCAGGCGGATGGAAGACGACGGGAAGTGGCGCGACTGGCCTGATTATACTAGTAAATGTTCGGGTCGGATCGGCACCCGTCGAATTCGCTTGCCGGTCGCGTGATAAACCGCGTTGGCAATGGCAGCCGGTGTTCCAGTAACACCAATTTCGCCGATTCCGCGAGCGCCGATTGAATTAAATTTGAAATCCGGGTGATTGAGAAACTCCACCTCAATGGCAGGAACGTCCGCGTTGGTCGGCACTAGATACTCTGCGATGTTTCGATTGGCGACCCAAGCGTTTCGAGTGTCATACCGGGTCTCCTCCAAAAGCGCCATTCCGATGCCAAACACAATACCTCCAATGATTTGGCTGCGGGCAGTCTTCTCGCTCACTACGGTTCCAATATCCATGACACTCGAGAAACGATTCACGCGTACCTCGGCAGTCACGTCGTGAACCTTCACCTCGCAGAATTGTGCACCGAAAGAGTCGAACGCGTATTGAGCCTCCTCCTCTTCGCTCAGTGCCGCCGAGCCGATCGCTTCAATCGCACTTCGGCCTAGCGCGGTGAGCAACCGATCGAAGGACAAAGATTTACCGTTACCGTGAATTTCGCCGCTGGCGTACGAGAGTTCCTCTGGCTTAGCGCCGTGGAAAGGAGAATTCTGCTCCTTCACGGCTACTTCGACCAACTTCTTTTTGATCGAGTCAGCAGCAGCAACCACCGCCGGACCAACGCTGGCGGTGGACTGAGAGCCTCCGGCACCAGGTGCGGGCGGCAAGCCGGAATCACCGAGCACCGCACGAACCCTTTCATAAGGGATTCCGAGTGATTGCGCCCCCACAATTGCCAGCACGGTGTACATGCCGGTCCCAAGATCATGGGTTGCGCTAGACACCGTAACATATCCGTCTGCCTGTAGGCGTATTTTCGCGGAAGCGTTACTGCGATGTGCTGGATAAAGGGCGGTCGCCATACCCTGTCCGATCCACCAATCACCATCCTTCGTCATGCGCGGCTGCGGATTACGCAGAGCCCAGCCGAACTTTTCCGCCGCCTTTTCATAACATTCCAAAAGGTGTTTCGATGACCAGGCACGACTAGTACCCGGGTAAACCTCCGCGTGATTCTTTACTCGCAATTCAATCGGATCAATCCCAAGCTTCACAGCCAATTCATCCATGGCCAGCTCGAGCGCATACATTCCGGTGGCTACGCCGGGAGCGCGCATGAAAGTACCAGGCGCAACATCCAGCGGAACCAGATGTTGACTCACCATGATATTTGGTGACTGGTAAAGATAACGCGAAGTCCGGTGCGCCGCGGCTTCGGCGAATTCTTTGACCGTCGCCGTCGATGAAAAGACTTCATGTTTCAGCGCTCGCAGCGATCCGTCACGAGTCGCTCCGAGCTCGATTTTTTGCACGGTCATCGGCCGATGCCCGACCGAAGTATACATCTGTTCGCGCGTGAGAATCGTTTTCACCGGCCGATTCAAAACCTTGGCGGCTGCGGCAGTGAGCGGTGAGTGCATCCACATCGAACCCTTACAACCAAAGGCACCGCCCACAAAAGGACAAAGGACGCGAACGCGATCAACATCCACACCGAGAACTGCCGCCAGATTACGTTGGTGGCCACCTACCCATTGGGTCGCGTCGTAAACGGTTAGACGGTCTTCCTCCCAAACCGCCACGGTTGCGTGCGGCTCCATCGGATTGTGATGTTCTACCGGTGTGGTGTACTCCCCAGCAATATGTACGTCTGACCGCCGAAACATATCATCTATCGAAGACGCTCCCGGTTCTAAGATGCTCACCGTTGCCGGCATTCCGCGGACACTCTGTGGCTGATAGGCTTTCGCCATTCCTGATTCCAAAGTGACCAACGCCTGCTCCGGTTCGTAGATCACTTTGACCAGAGCGGCTGCGTCGCGTGCTTGTTCAAACGATTCTGCGACCACTAGCCCGATTGTCTGGCCGAAATAGTGGACCCTCGTATCTTGTAGCAACGGGATCACATCGCCGCTATTGGCGCCTTCGTCGAAACCGAGGGGACGGTAGACTTTCAGCGAATTGAAAGGGGTGAAGATTTCAATCACTCCCGGACTTTCCTGAGCAGCGCCCAGATCGAATGCCCGGATTTTACCGCGACCGATACTGCTTTGGATCAGGTAACCGAAGGCGAGGTTAGGGAGATCATGGTCACCCGCGTACATTGCTTGACCTGTTACTTTCAACCTTGCGTCGAAGCGATCCCGATCGAGCCCTTGGAACACGGCGCTCATGTGCGACCTCCTACGCTAACAAATGTTCGGGCCGAATCGGCAATTGCCGGATCCGCTTACCGGTTGCATGATAGACGGCGTTGGCGATGGCAGCCGGAGTGCCGGTAATCCCAATTTCACCGATTCCACGAGCGCCAATCGGATTGAACTGCAGATCGGGACGATTGATAAACTCTACATCGATTGCCGGAACGTCCGCATTGGTCGCGACCAAATACTCTGCAATGTTCCGATTGGCGATCCAACCGTTCCGAGCGTCGTACTGAGTTCCCTCCAGCAGCGCCATACCGATGCCAAAGACGATGCCCCCAATGATCTGATTGCGGGCGGTCTTTTCGCTCACCACCGTTCCAACGTCCATCACACTGGAAAAACGATTTACCCGCACCTCGCCGGTGATCGCGTGAACCTTCACTTCACAAAATTGGGCGCCGAATGAGCTAAACCCATATTTATGCGCTTCTTCGTCTGGAGCGGCTGAGCCAGTCGCCTCAATTGCACTTCGGCCAAGCACGCCGAGTAATTGATCGAATGGCACCGATCGGCCGTTACCGCGAATTTCGCCGCTGGCGTAAGAAAGCCCCTCTGGTTTAGCGCCATAGAAAGGAGAGTTCTGATCTTTTACCGCAACTTCGATCAGTTTCTCTTTGGCTAAGTCGGCAGCGGCCATCACTGCTGGACCGACACTTGCCGTGGAATGTGAACCTCCGGCTCCCGGCGCGGGGGGTAAGGCCGAGTCGCCAAGCACAGCACGAACTCGTTCATAAGGAATGCCCAGCGACTGCGCTCCCACAATCGCAAGGACCGTATACATACCTGTTCCCAAATCCAGCGTCGCGCTAGATACAGTGACGTAGCCGTCCGCCTGGAGCCTGATTTTGGCCGAGGCTCGGGAGCGATACGCCGGGTAAAGGGCAGTCGCCATTCCCTGGCCGATCCACCAGTCATCATCCTTGGTCATTCCTGGCTTCGGATTACGCTTCGTCCAACCGAACCTTTCCGCGCCTCTTTGATAGCACTCTAATAGATGTTTGGACGAAAACGGTACATTCTTTCCCGGATAGATTTCCGCGTGGTTTCTGATCCGCAATTGAATCGGATCGACTCCAAGCTTCACCGCCAATTCATCCATCGCTGACTCCAGCGCATACATTCCCGTAGCCTCCCCGGGCGCTCGCATAGCAGTGCCAGGAGCGATATCGAGCGGAACCAAACTCTGGCTCACGAAAATATTAGGCGACTTGTACAGATAGCGAGACGTGCTATGCGCCGCTGGCTCGATGAATTCCTTAGTCACTGCCGTTGACGAAAATGCTTCATGCTTTACTGCACGAAGCACACCGTCGCGACTCGCTCCCAACTCGATCCTCTGCAGCACGGCAGGGCGATGTCCAGTCGCGGTGTACATCTGCTCGCGCGTAAGAATCGTTTTCACGGGCCGGTTCAAGACTTTCGCCGCAGCCGCAGTGAGTGGCGAGTGCATCCACATCGATCCTTTGCATCCAAACGCTCCGCCAACGAATGGACAAATCACGCGCAAATGGTCAGCATCGATGCCGAGGACTGCCGCTAAGTCTCGCTGTTGGCCACCCACCCCCTGGGTCGCGTCATAGATAGTTAGGCGATCCTCCTGCCAAATCGCAACCGTGGCATGCGGTTCCATCGGGTTATGGTGTTCAATCGGATTTGTGTATTCCTGAGCAATAGACACCTCCGCTTGTCGAAGGATATCGTCAATCGAGGAGGCTCCCGACTCCAGGATGCTCCAGGTAGCAGGCTCGTGCCCAACATTCTGCGGCTGATAGGCCTTGGCCATACCCGATTCTAATGTAACTACCGCCGATTTTTCTTCATAGATCACTTTGACCAGCGCAGCTGCATCCCTCGCTTGTTCGAAGCTATCCGCCACGATCAACCCAATTGTCTGACCGAAATAGTGAACCTGCGTATCTTGCAATAGCGGGATAACATCGCCACTGATACCCCCCTCCTCGCGGCCAAGCGGACGGTAAAGCTTGAGCGAATTGAACGGAGTGAAAATCCCAATTACGCCGCGACTTTCTTCCGCAGCGCCCAGATCAAAAGATCGGATTCGCCCGCGGCTAATGCCGCTCTGGATAAGATAGCCGAAGGCCATGTTAGCGACGTCATTATCGCCCGTATACTTTGCCCGACCCGTGACCTTTAATTTCGCGTCGAATCGGTCTCGATTCAGTCCTTGAAATGCGGTGTTCATGCCACTCCTCCTACCTCGCTCAACGCACGTAAAATGGTCTTCTTGACCAGCGAAACTTTGAACCCATTCTGGCTCAGGGTCCGTGCACCTTCTGCTGCCTGCTCCGTCGCTGCCGCAAACGCCTCGCGATTTGCCGTTCTTCCCTTGAGAGCTTCCGC
>DATNNZ010000419.1:0-2180 GCA_035601575.1 Chthoniobacterales bacterium | reverse complement strand
AATCCGAACTGTCGCGAAGCAGGGAGTCTTTTTTAAAGACCGTGCGACCGCCACTGAAATCATCTTACAGACCGAGAAGGTCTTAGGTGTGAGCTAAGTTCAAACAAGGCAGGGAACAAAAAGGCTCTAACAAGTAGTCGTTAGAGGAAGGACGCGAAATTGAAAGTGCCTCTAAATTCTATCGTTTTGCGAAAAGTAAGGGAGCAGCTATGCTTCCTTGCTCTTGCCGCCATTTCTCTGTTTGGTGTTGGATCTGCAAGCGCCTTCGATAAAGATCGGCCTGCCTACTTTCTTCCAGAAGAGCGCAGGATAATTGAGAATTACTACCGATCCGGTGGCCCTTCGAAAGGGTTGCCGCCGGGTTTAGCGAAGCGAGGAGGAAAGCTTCCTCCGGGGCTTCAGAAACATCTTGATAAGAACGGAACACTCCCTCCCGGACTGCAGAAGCGTTTAGAACCTCTACCGCAGGATCTGAACTCGCGACTGCCCCGGCTACCGGACTATTGGGAGAGAGTCATTCTCGAAAGAGATGTCATTCTCGTTGATCGGCGCACTAATAGAATCCTCGATATCATCGAAAACATAATTGGGCTGGCGACAGGGCAATAGAATTCATCTGTACCAAAAGTTCAGACACATACTTTAAGCGCAAAATCATAAGCAATCAATTTGGCGAGTAAAGTCCATGGCATAGTGTTTGCCTGAGAGGACCTGAGGAAATGCAAGGACCATGTTATGTCTTACAGAAATATTTCCAACTGGCCGGCAGCTCGGATTTTTAGACAAAGTAAACACCTAGGCGGCGAGATCGGTATTCTCAAAGATGTGACCTTCTCTCTGTTTGGATGCCGCAAGCAAAGTATATCCTACGGCTCACCCGGGCTCATCACACTATTGTTCGGCTTGCTGGTGCTGTCAGCGTGCGCTGGTCTACCGGTACGCGGTATGGTGGGTGGGCAAACGATTGAAACCCGGGTTGATTCGGAAGCGGCGCGTTACTACCTGGAACACTATCTTCCGGGAAACCGTACCGATCCAGCGCTCGATGAGCGTATCGATCGCGTTTACCAGAGCGCCAATGGCCATCTACCCGACCGCAGCGACCTCAAACATTTGAGCGATGACTTTTCCGTCGACTTTGCGGCTTTATACTTCGCGGATCAGATCGCTCGTATACCCGTCAATCGACGCTTTCGGAGCGCCTTCGAACGAGCCTACGACTACGCCCTCAAAGCCTATCCCGAAGGGCGGGTGAGCTTATCTACCGAGTATGAAGTGATGTTTGTGCCCACATATCTTTACAAGCGGCTTTTTTCTGTTGGCGCCGACATGGCTGTTCCTCGGGCGGCGATAAAGAAGGTCGGACTTACCGGCCATTTTGTCGAAACCCAAGACGACGGTGCAGTGGAAACGAATGCGGATCTGGTGGCCGCAGCGATTCGATCACGCGCCCAGAGCGGCCGACGACTGATCATCATCAGCGCTAGCAAGTCAGGTCCGGAAGTGGCACTGGCGCTAACGAAACTAGGGCCTGCTGGGACGCGCCATGTCGCCGCATGGATCAATGCCATGGGGGCGCTTCAGGGCACCCCACTGGTTGATGACCGGCTTTTTCCCGACCTGGAAATCCTAATGGGCAAAGTCGACATTGCGGGGACGGAGAGCATGACTACCGCCCGCGGCCGGCGACGATTCGATTCCTTTCACGTCCCCGACCATCTGCTTGTGGTCAACTACTTTGGCGTTCCTGTCGTCGGCAGCGTCTCTTTTTGGGCCCGCACAAGTTTTTTTCCACTGCGGAAGTACGGGCCCAACGATGGGACAGTGCTGTTGCCCGATATGATCTTTCCCGGTGGGGTGACACTCACCGAGCTAGGGAGTGACCATTTCATGCGGCGCAAGCCCCTGGATATCGTTACCGTGGCCTTGGCGATTACCGTGATCGATTGGCTCGAGCATCCCGACGGCGAATTGGTAAGACGTCCAGGAGGCTAGAGAACGATTTCGGTCATGCGCTTAATCAGAGTCAGCCTCATCGCATCGTTGTTTGCTTTGCTGTTGCTGTCAGCTTGTGCGGGTCTGCCTGTGCGCGGCAGTGTCGGCATGCAGGCTATAGAAACTCGGGTGGATTCGGAAGCGGCACGCTACTACCTCGAACACTATCTCCCAGGAAACCGTAT
>DATNNZ010000418.1:0-12952 GCA_035601575.1 Chthoniobacterales bacterium | reverse complement strand
ATTATCGACTACCGCCGGGACATTCAGATCATCGCTGCCAATAAAATCAACGAATACCCCTTTTGACGTGAGCGCTGTTGCCATGCCGAGCGCGTAAGGCTTGTCGCCGCCGCCGGTAAGGAGGGCAATGCGGATTGCCCGCTGATCGATGTCCGAGGACGAGTTGGCTGATGAGCAACTCGTGGATGACCGAGGACGGACGACAGAGGACCGGCTCATGCCCACTTCGTCTTGGCGCTGCGAGGGTCGGAGGACCGAACTTTTCGCGGTCTGTGTCATCTGACGGTAATGCGATTGGCGACTTGGCTCGCCGGCTCGAGCTGAGTCATCACGGCACCTAGCACCTCATCCACCCTGATCGCCGTCGTTGCGCGGTTGTCGTATCCGCGTTCGTAGAAGAATTCCTCAAGGAGAGGTGAAACTATCTTGGTCTGAATCCCATAATCGTGAATCTCCCAAGGGCTCGTACAGATGAATAGAGTGACACAGGGAGTTCCGGTTCCGAGCGCGAAATGCATCGGCAAGCTATCGCCTCCAACCAGGCATCGATGGTTTCGCACATCAGATAAATGTTCGAGGAGCGATGATCTCTTCGGCAGGATGTTTACGGTCAACCTCTGATCTTCAAGCTGCCTCTTCAGTTCGTCGTAGTAAGCCCACTTCTTCATCGGCCAGATCGGCCCGGAATCGGCTGCTATGGCAACATCCCCCGACAATCCCGTCTCGATCGCCGCCGGCAACAGATATGGCTCGTCGTCAAAGCGAAAACCGAGCCCGTCAAAGACCAGCTCCTGATAGGTACGCCGATTCTTTAGCTTAAGCTTATCTGCCTGCTCTGGGCCGTAAACGCTGATAAGACTGAGATCAAACCAAGCCTCCGAATCCTTCGTATATCGCAGGACGTTATTAGAGTTGACATAGGCTCCAAAGAGCTGGCGGTGGCGTACGGTTCTCAAGAACTGCGCAACCTCCAAGGTATCTTCCAAATTGATGACGAGGTCGTAGTTTCTATCTCCGATTTCTTCTCGTTCTTCCCACGAAAAGCAGCGAAGATTATGGCTTAATCCCTTCAGCAAAGGGGTGTTTTTTGCCGCCGTTATCCAGGTCACATCGCCCTTTAACCGACTCAACAGTGGAGTCGTTCGGACTACGTCTCCCGTTGCACCGAGCTTAATAAGTAAAGCATTCATCACAACGCGAAGTGAAGAGTTGGCCGCGAAGCACCATTAGCCATCAGGCAAAGTTTTCGCTCTCTGCCGGCAAATAGTACCTTCAAGTTATGGCTTGATAAGGGACGAATAGATCAACTCAAACGTGAGCACGTTATTTATCTCGTTCAGATAGTTGTGGGTCCCAGCGATATGACGCGCGACCATGCGCTGGACGAACCCTCGGTCAAAAAACTGTGAGTAATATGCCTGGGGATTCGCCAGCGTATCTCGAATAAACTCTGAAAAATCGGTCTTAATCCAAATTCGATAGCCCTCGAACTTTTCCCTCCCGGCAAAGAAGCGTTCCAGTTTCAGTTTTTCCAATTTGCGATCAAGCCGCGTCAACCAATGAGGTGCAGAATATAGATAGATAAATTCGGTTTTGAACAACGCTCGGTAAAAAATGTAACGCAGCTTTGTTACCAAACGGCTATTATTCCCCAAATCGCCCATATTCGTCAGAACCGCACCCAATTGAGGCGACTTTTGTCTAATGTAACGGGCTTGCACCTCTCCCGCCCCTCGAACCTCAGCCGGGGCTTGGAACATCAGCTTGACCAAGTCGTTATCAAGATAAGGGGTCCGCAAAATGAGTTGCGACTGTTCAACCGCAACTCGCCCAAATTCATACCAGGGAATCTCTTCAAAAACCGCGTTAGAGAGAGAATGTTTTTCGCTTACTCTCTCTCTAGGTTGTAATTGATCGAGAAACGGTTTGAAATCAGGTTGAACGAAATCCCTTTTGTAGTTTACCCACGGGATAAGCTTCCTGTTCCTTACTACCTCACTACCAAATTTCCCTGTCAGGCGAATGTGGGCAATCTCACGCGTGGCCCGATTAAAATAGACGTCATGCGCCCCAAATGCGTCATGCGTCCCATCAGACAGATAAATACTTCGTTGTGCAAAACTTCCAAAATTCCTCAGAAAATCTTGGTTGATTCTGATTACCTCAAATCGCTGGTTTTGAAGCTTCGCTATCTCTCGCGCTGTTCCAATATCAAAGGTCTCTCCCCAAGTTCCACCGTATGTGCAGCATGAGAAGAGCCCATCGTGGTTCGGGACGGCAGCCAAAATCAAGCGACTGTCAAGTCCCGCAGTCAATGCCAGAGCAATCCTTTTAGAGCCGCGGACGTATCTAGGGAAAACCCGCGTTACGGTTTCGGCAAATTTCTCATAGAAGTCGCTAGGCGGAATAGAGAGCTGTTGCTCCCAATCAGCAGGATCAAAATAACGCTGTTTTCGAGGCCGGACACTATCTTCGAACACCCAGGACGATCCGTTTGGCAATATTGAGATTCCCCTAAAGAGGGTCTTATTCGCAGTCACGCAGGTGAACCGCAGGTATTCGGCCAAAGACTCCCGATCAAGCGTCCGCAGGGCGCCGCGAATCTTTAAAAGAGATTTGGCCTCCGAAGCAAAAACGAACTCATCTTTGCCCTCGTGAAAGTAAATACGACTCATTCCGTATCTATCGTTGAACAGAGTGATTTCCCTGGTGCGCAAATTTGCGATAAGGCCGCAAAACCACCCGTTCAGTTGAGGGAGAAAACTATCTCCAAGCTCCTCGTATAACTCGATCAGATACGCGGCCGTTAGATGATTGGCATCGGATCCAGAGCGCCTCAAACGCCCAACTGTTTGCTCGTCGGGGTAATTTTCTCCATGGAAAATCAAGACGACGTCCTCATTTTGACTTACCAGCGGCATGCAGTCAGAAAAGGAAGCCTCGTGACAGGTCCATCCCACATAAAGCCCTAAATCCTTCCTCACGTACTGACCCGATCGGTAAAAATCTTCATACCGCATCGCGTGGACCATTTGATGCAAATCATGCTCTACGCCATCGGATGGCGCTTTACGTATGATTCCGGCAATACCTGGCATTACTTTAAAGCTTTAATGATACTGCAAAGTTGTGCCTGATGGCACTCTTGGCCCCGTGCAGCAAAGTCGAAGGCCGCTTAACCGGTAGCGTTACATCCGCCGTTTCAGCCGAGCTTTAATTTTGAGTTCGGAACCGTGCCGGCGGAGAAATCCAAGTCGGAAGAACGCGTTGTTATAGTTTTGTAGTTCGAACTTTTGCAGGAGCAAAAGGAAACGCTTGGGCATTCCATCCAGCATGAATAGACTAAATGAATTGTAATCCACGATCTCGAATCCAAATGCTCTTAATGCCTTCACGTACCAACTGAAAGACCTATAATATTCAAGCTTGGTCTGCTTCCGTACCAACCGTTTGATCCTCTTAACCGCCCACAAGGTTGCGAGGTAAATGGAAGCCAGATTCTTCAAGTGAAGGATGATAACTCCGTCATCGCGTAAGATTCGCTTGAATTCCGTCAGAGCGCAGGTCACCTCGGTATCATCCATATACTGCAGCAGGCTCATACAAAGAACTTTATCAAACGAACGATCGGGCAATGGCACGTGCGTGACACTCCCTCGCAAAACTTTTGCGTTCTCAAGCTGATTAGACTCGATTCGCCGCTGGCACCGTTCAGTAGCGCCTCGGGAATAATCCATTCCGACTATCTCCTTAACTCCAGGGCTGAGCAGTAGGATGTTGGCTCCCGTACCGCAACCGGCATCGAAGATTGCGTCGTCGCGTTGCGGATCTATGAAGGTGAGCAACTCTTGTTCTGACAGCTTTTCGATTTCGCCTCCGGAGCCGCAGCCATGGTCAAAGTCATAATCCGAAGTGGCTTTCTCCGACCTCTCATCCCAAAATTTCTCCCAATTATCCGAGTAGTCCATTATGGAATCAATTTGATTTGAGCGCTCGCTTGGCGCCTCTTGCCCTAACTTAAGCCAACTAATCCCAGCGTTGGCGGAGAGGGGAAGGATTCGAACCTCCGATGCGGTCTCGACCGCATAACAGCCTTGCTGGCTACTGCCTTAAACCACTCAGCTACCTCTCCAGAAGCGTTGCAATTAATGGGGACGTCTCAAGTCTGGAATTATCGAACTCTTTGAAAAATAGGATGTGTTTTGGGATCGTAGCCTAACTTGTTCATACTTCCTTTGGTCAGGAAGGTGATGATCCACTCGTCGATCGGTGAGATGACCGACTGCCAACGGATGGCCGCGCTCGCATCAAACGCTCTTTGCCTCTTCCCCGTCAAACTGGAGGGCTGATGCTCGTGCCGGCCTTTTTGCGGCTGCAACATATCTTCTGTGAAATCAACTTCTATGAACTCGCACAATTCTCTCAAGACCTTCTCCGGTTGAGCTAGCAAATCTTCATACCGAAACAGTTTATAATTGGTTAATTCCTTGAAGCGAATATGGAGTCGGGAGGTGCATCGATATTGAGCAATCACAAACCAGACGGCTATTTTTCTTATAAACCAGGCGAGCCGGGGATGCTCCAAGACCTTGATCGCCGTGCCCGACGGATCATTTGTCTTCGACATGGCCATCGCCCTCGGATCCCGGGTAATATGGATTATTTTGCAGCCTGGAAACCATTGCAATAGTTCGGGAATATGCCCGACATCGACCGGAAATTTCACACATGCCCTGGTGCAGCCGCTGAATCGAGTAATCTCGTCGATGAAGATTCTGGCAATCGCCCCCAAACCTCTGTCCGATTTCTTAATCTTGCGCGCGATCTCCCTCTTTAATTCCGGATCCTTGGCTGCTTCAATGCCTTCGAAGCGCCAGAAAGCGCCCTCCAGACCTGGCAAGCCCGTTTTTGAAAAGCACAGCTCGACCATTGTATCCACGTCTTGATCGGCCGACAGATCCGTGGCCTGAGTCTTGAGAAAGAACCGGAAATCTTTGTGCCTCGGTGGGCTTAGGAAGCGTGGTTCTGTTAATCTCATTACACCTGGACATATGGCTACGAGATTGTGCCAGAGAGTGCTTCCGCTACGATGTGGACCGACTATAAAGATTGGGGGGTTCGTAAAATGCTTACGCCGTTTTGTGGCGATATTTCCAAGAATACCATTTGGCTCTTAATGCCAGCAGCCAAATCAAGGTTTGCGCGGGGATCAATCCTCGAATGCCTCGGTGCAGGCCAAGTCTTAAAGCCAGCACGCCTCGCAGTGTCAAAGGCACGAAATATTCCGGCACCGGGATCTTTTCAAAGCCATTGCTTTCCTGGAACTGACCATGCTCGCCTCTTCGCCACACTGTATAGGCGATGTGGGGAATCTTACGCTGTGCGCACGCTTCTACGGCCTTCGCGATCATCCCGTTCATCGGCGCCTTGTCACGATGAGCAGTTTTGTCGAGAATCAATGTGATCATCGCGTACCGGTCAGTGATGTACAGCTTAATGAATCCAATCAGTTCGTTTTCGTGATAAGCCGTGATAAAGATTGAATCCTGCAAGTCCAGAGACATCTCTTTCTTAACGGTTTCAAAATCCTTGCCGTAGTGCCAGAACCGTTTGCCCCGTCGTACAGGGGACTGGTTAAAAATCTCCATGATTCCACGCACCAGTTCATCGTTCAACTGGGTTTCTTGAATCGTGACGCCGAACTTTTGGGTTTTTCTGACCTTGTTTCGCGCGCTGGGACTGATCTGCTTTGTTAGCCAATGGTTGTAGTCCTTGATCGGGATAGCAGCGATTTGACGCCACTCTTTGTAGTAGCTGAACTTGGCTTCAATTTCCGGGATTCTCTGCCAGAACCTAAAGATGTCGATTCTTACAGGAGTCGTCTTGAGTGCCCGAACTACTTCGTCTGGATCTTCCACGTCCTTTAGCCATTCCTCTTCGCCCGTCAGGTGGGCGGTCGTTATGACTTTACCGGAAATGATAAATGTCTGGTTCTGTATCCGTACGGCATCAAACGATACGGGCACTCCCCTAATACGAATCGACTCTTTGTAAATCACCGCTCCTCGATTGCTCGTGGGCGCGCCCGCGAGGGCCCCGATGCCTTCCCTGTGGCTCAAAGGATCTCTTGGTAACGACTGACTCTGTCGCGTGCGGACTTCTCATCCGAGCAAGTGCGGCGCAACCATCGTTCCAGCATGACCAAGTTAAAAGAGTTTGCGACTGTCTTGATTGACGCGTACGCATTCATGGGCGGTTTGAAGCGATCCCTTTCCCATTTCGGTCTTCTCATCTATTTAGAATTGGCTGCCTCAAAGTTGCGTCGCCCAATGTAGAGACGATCGGAACGCACGGTCATAAATCCGTTTTGAGCCAAAGCAGACGCGAAATCACAAATATTGCGCCCTCCAATTGGATCACTATGAATCTCGGCAATAATAATCGAGAAGCGGGCGAATGCAGCGGGCATGGCATCGAGAATTTCCCATTCTGATCCCTCGCAATCCATCTTCAACACGTCAAAATCCCCTTCGACTTGTTCCAGCCACTCACTGAGCGAGATAACCTGAACCTTCGACTGCTGACTAGCGGAGCTTCCTCCTTTACGAAGCAAACTGCTTTTGGCATGCGCCGCTTGATCAACCCAAATCTCGCTTTCACGCGTGGTTCCTCCTATGGCTTGCCTGTACAGTCGGAAATTACCGGATCCGTCTCGGCCAAGATTGAACTGACATAAGGCAAAGGAGTCTGAATCGGGCTCGAAGCAGAATGCTTCGCTGATTCCGTGTTGTCGATGCAACCAAATTGTAAAAACGCCGATATGCGCGCCTATTTCAAGAAGCCGAACTGGTTCCGCAGGCAGCAGCTCCAATAGTGGTCGATAGGTTTCGTCGAGCAAAACCTCCCTGAGAATCCTATGATCGCCACCGAGAAGGCGACCCAGCACATTGTACTCAACACCTCCTTTGCGTACGCGGAATGAACAGTAATCTATCTTGATCCAGCCTAATCGGGCCAAAGGAACAAGAAGAGGATGCTGAAAATGCCTGAGTAATTGCAAGCTATGCTTCGCCTTCGTCCTAATCGATTTTAGATTCATTTGACCTGCATCCGCGAGGCGGGGTTCAGTCCCAACGACTCTTGCCTTCTGCGGACACTGCTCCAGTTCGAGAGAAGGCTACAAACTAACACTTTCCACGATTCGTCCAGGCGACGGATCTCTATCCGAAGAAATTGTGCGCAGCCATTGCTCGAGCATGACCAGGCTGAACAGAAGTTTGTGGTTATCTTCTCGCCCTGACCGATGGTCGCTCAGGAGCTTTCGCACCGGCTCAGGCTTGAGTAGCTCAAACATGAGAGAGCCTTCATCCAAGAGTAGCTCTGGAAACTCGCCTTTGAGTGATGAATGAAACCATTCGTCGACCACGTTCACCGCAAACCCGCGCTTCTTTCGCCTGAGGATGCGCGGCGGCAGATAAGCTTGGCATACCTGTCGATGTAGCCACTTACGAGTGCCATTGCGGACTTTGAAACTCCGGTCAAGGCGCTGGACGTATTCCACTACAGTCAGGTCCAGGTAAGGGACGCGGACTTCCAGACTGTGAGCCATGGATAGCTTGTCCGCATACATGAGCAGCTCATCTGGTAGCGACGAGCGAATTTCCAGTAGTTGAAACCCTCCCAGTTCGTCGGTGTGCGCCATTTGCGGCACTAGCCCTTGCCAGTAATCGACCATTTCATGACTTTGTCCGTTAGGGATTAGATCGTCCCTGAAAAGTCCATCGATCGTCTTGGCTGGCGCCAGAGAAAAAACGTCCTGATAGCGCTTCAACCGGTCGTTCGTTGCGAGCGAGGAAACGCCACGCTTCAACATCTCATTCCGAGGCAGTCCGTGGACAGCAAAACCAATAGCCGAACGGAAGACTGCTGGTACACGCCTCCACCAATCTCCATAGTAAACACCCAAGTGTCGTTTGTACCCCCCAAAAAGCTCGTCCGGACCCTGGCCAATCAGAGCTACTTTGACATCCTGTCGCGCTCGTTGAGAGACGAAATACATCGGCACAATCGACGAAGCCGCGATCGGTTCTTCCAGACACTCTACGATTTTCGGCAGAGATCTTTCAAACTCGGCTCGGTTGAGCTGCACCGCAATGTGCCGGGCGCCTAAAACCGATGCTGTCTCCGCCGCATCTGCCAACTCGTCGTCGGCGAAGTTTTCCCCGTAGCCGATAGTGTAAGCGGGCCAGGGTCCGCCCTGCTCATTCATCAGCGCTAGGAGCAACCCCGAGTCGAGGCCGCCGCTAAGGAGTATGCCTACCGGCACGTCGCTCAGCAGGTGTCGACGAACCGCACCCCGATACAATTCTAAAAGTTCTTCTGTGGCTTCTTTGTCTTCTTTTGGATTGGAAAAAGGAACTGGCGTATAATTGTACCATCGCTCTTCCCGGCATTGGCCTCCCTCGATTACCAGCATTGTACCTGGAGCCAATTTTCGGATACCCTCAAAAATGGTGAGAGGAGAAGGCGTATACCGAAAGCGAAGAAAGAGATTGAGTGCGACGGGATCAACGGATTGTTTGGAGTTTTCCGCCGCAAGAATCGGACGGATTTCCGACCCGAATGTCAATTGGCCGTTTGCGATCCGATAATAGATCAGCTTGATCCCCATTGCATCGCGGGCCACCACCAATCGGTGGTTTTTTACATCCCAAATGGCTAGACCAAACATGCCGTTGAGATGATTCAGAACTTCGGTGCCCCATTCTTTGTAGCCGTGAATAATCACTTCGGTGTCCGAATTTGTGCGAAAACGATGACCGCGTTTTTCGAGTTCAGCGCGCAGCTCTTTGAAGTTGTAGATCTCACCGTTAAGGATGACCCACACCTTTTCCTCGGTATCAGACATCGGCTGATGACCTCCCGCCAGATCAATGATGGAAAGCCGCCGGAAGCCCAATCCCAGCGGGCCTGCGATGAAGTAGCCCCCATCGTCGGGACCACGGTGGACCATCGTTTGGGTCATTCGCCGAATCGTTTCCAGCTCCACCGGCTCGTTCCTAGCGAAGTTAAACTGGCCGCAGATGCCGCACATGGTTCTTAGTGACGAGTGATGAGTGACTAGTGATAAGTGAAAAGCGAAGACTATTCTTAAGGACGTCTAACCTTTGAGAACTGCTTTCTGATCTCTGACGTCTGATCTCTGCCCTCTGTCTTCTGCTCTCCGTCCTCCGTCCTCTATCCTCTGACTTTCGCCCTTTGTCCTCTGACCTCTAGGCAGACTCAATTTAGCTGCCCGGTCGCACTTTACTTTTGCTGACTCTTTACGAGCGTGGCCGTCGCCGTGTGCTGGATTGCCGGGGTTCCACCCGTGCCAGTCACCGTGAGGGTGTATGTTCCGCGTGATACTCCAGATGACACGGTGACGGTTAAAGTGGAAGATCCGGTCGCCGGATTCGGGTTAAACGTGCCCACTGCGCCCGCAGGGAGACCGCCGACCTCGAGGTTAACCGACGAGCCGAAGCCTCCGGTTGTCGTGATGCTGACGGTATAAGTGGCTACTCCACCGCCGCGCGATACGGTGACAGATGATGGACTGATCGCTAACGAAAAGTCCGGAGCTGGTGTCGGTGTGGGAGTCGGCGTCGGTGTTGGCGTTGGCGTGGGTGTAGGTGTAGGCGTGGTAGTCGGTGCCGGAGTCGCTATCGGTTGCGACTGTTGATCTTGAATTACTTCTTGAACCCATGTCCCAGAGCTTCTATCAAAAATATTCAATCGATTAGCTTTGGTTGTGATCGTATTGCCGTCTAAGATCAGTATTACGTCGCTCCCGGTGGTATTTTGAAGGTAGGCTATGTTAGCTCCGCCAGAATTAAGCGAACCGCTTGGGTTGTCTGCCGCAAAGATATTAGGCAGCTGTGCTTGCGCTGGCGCCGAAAGCACCAGGCATGGGAGCACAACGGAGATGAGAATTGAGCGCACAAATTGGCGAGCGTGGCGCCGGACAAGATTACCGGAACGAACTGAAGGGCAGGCCGGCGCCGCCATTGTAAAGTTGTTGCACTTCGGAAATAGTTAGGTCATTTCTGCCTATCCAGATAGCCACTTCATCAATCTGTCCATTCCATGGTTGTGATCCACCTTCGCTGCCTATACAAAACATTATCCCAGTGCCACTAAAAACGGGGCCAAAAAAACCAGTCGTAGCGTATGGACCACCATTTACAGAAATCTTAGTGTTTGCTCCATCCCAACCAATCGCAAAAAAATACCAGTTGCTAGTGTTAGCAAAGGCTGTTGTTGCTTCAACACTGGTGGTGATCGTTGAGCCATTTGCACTTACGGAAAATCTCGCCCTCTTCGTCGTGTTGTCGAAATATACAAGCCATTCGGCGTCCGATGCCGAGACGCTAAACTTACCAAGGAATGATGCGTCGTTAAGCTGGCTCAAGGTTGCCGCCTTGGCCCAGAATGTCGCGAAGAAATGATTAGCCCCTGGTGAGAAGTCGGTACTGGACTGACGGAATAAGCAGGGGCTCCCGGGAAAATAGCGAGATGTGTTAAAAACGCCGGCTGCACTCCCCACGATGCCTTGACCGTTTGTTTGTACTAGGTTTCTAGCGTACGCCGAATCGATAGCACCGCTGGCGCTGGCTTCATCCATCTTGTAATAAGCATAGAGGCCAGTGAGAAAGTTATTGGTTGTGCTCGTGAACGTGGATGTTGCGATCGGTTGTGACTGTTGATTTAGAACTACCTTGCGAACCCATACCCCAGAGCTTCGATCAAAGATATTCAGCCGATTCGCTTTGGCTGTTATCGTGTTGGCATCCAGTGCAAAGGTTATGTCGCTGCTGGTCGTATTTTGAATGTAAGCGATGTTCGCTCCACCGGAACTGATCGACCCGCTTGGGTTGTCAGCCGCAAAGACGGCAGGCAGTTGCGCGTGTGCTGGCCGCAGAGGCGCAAAGCACCAGAGGACAAGCGAGATGAGAAGGAAACCGCGTCGCAAAGGCAACCTGCTGGTAGAATATCTTACTGGAGGAGTCGCGGTTTTGAACTGAATCGGCTGATACATATAGGGTCTCGTTCTTTCACATGGTGGTTAATCCTACGATCAACGATAGCGCAAATGGATCGAAAATCTGGCCGTTCGTCAATATGAAAATTATAAATTTGTCGACTTTGCAAGGCTCAGTTCAGCGATTTTCTTCTCGCTCATTTTCATTTCCTTTCTGTCGCAACTTCTGTCCTCCACCCTCGGTCCTCGGTCTTCCGTCCTCTGTCCTCTAGGCAGACTTAATTTAGCTGCCCGGTCGTACTTTATACTTTTGCTGACTCTTTACGACCGTGGCCATCGTCATGTGCTGGATTGCCGGGGTTCCACCCGTGCCTGTCACCGTGAGGGTATGTTCCGCGTGATACCCCAGATGACACGGTGACGGTTAAAGTGGAAGATCCGGTCGCCGGATTCGGGTTAAACGTGCCCACTGCGCCTGCGGGGAGACCGCCGACATCGAGGTAAACGATCAGATCCTTCGCTGACTTGATCCGCATTGCTATTTCCCACCCGTGGGCTTCAGGGCCGTGATCACAAGCCTGCTGGCCCTAAGGGCCAAGCGATTTCGCGCGATGATGTTATCTCTCAACTCCGACAGTCCGCGCCGAAGCGCCACCGAGGCCTGGAATCTGACTCCAGATGAATAGGCCTTGGTGGGCTTGACGGGAGCAATCTCCAACTGGACCGACAACGTTTGTGGACGGTGTGCATGAGTCTCGAACATCAAAAAGCCGTTCTCCCTGCTGAACGGCACCTCTTTGCCGCCCACCAGCACACGCTCAACGACTGTGGCTTCCGGGATTCGTCGAAGGAGGCGATACTCGGCGGGCTCTTCGAGCCCATGTTCCAACCGAAACGTGTCGGTAAAGAAACGGACTTCCCACCTGCCCTCGGACACCCGGCGGCGTGCGTGCGTAAGCGTGACGGTTTCCGCGAGCGACTTCCATTTCAGGTCGGGACGCAGTTCGGCCAAACGTCGGGCAAATTCTTCCGCTCCAGCCGATCCATTCCGGAAGAATTCATGATGCTCAATGAGGATGGCTGGCTTGCCAAGAAAAAGCGCCATCGCGAAGACCCCCATTCCGTTCCAATAATGTCGTTTGAAAACCGTGAACCCAAAAAACGAATCCTGGGCGGGAAGAAGCAAGTCTGCACCACAGATTTCGGGTGAGGCCAAATTTCGCGGCATGCACGCTGTGCATATTAGCCCAACGAACTGCCGGCTATCTGCAAAAGCCCGCATCGCTTCAAGCGAATACTGTTCCTGTGGGCAAACCATCAACGGTTCGCTCGCAAGCCCTGTCCTTTCGCGATGCCGCGCCATGCGTTGTCTTGCGACGAAGTTTTTACGCAGCAACGCCTCATAATCATCGGATCTGAATTCGTTATTTGTGTGATCGCATCCATGGGCACAAACACTGAAGCAATCCGAGTACTTGAGAAACATTTGCGCCTCCTTTGCCCGGCTGCGCCAATGGTTCCACGGGATGAACGCCAACGTAATATGATACTTATGCCTTCTGGCTGATTCGAGTAATTGCGGAAACTTGATGAAGCCGTAGTTTTCTCTTAGAAGCGGATCATCAATGACAATTCCGGCTCCTGGGCTTGGGTTGTGCCAACACTTCTCCCCAAAAGCAAATCTCAGGAAAATGATTGCTGGAATATATTGATCTGCTGCTTGCTCAAATTCAATTTCGGCCGCTAACGGTCGAAAAACATCGAAAACGGCATCAGTAATCCACACAAACATGCGCGCTTTGCCAATACTAACGCATACGAAAGTTGGGGATCCATCCAACATCATGACGACTTGTGAGCCACCTCCAGACGAGAGAATTAGGTGCGCCGCTTTACCTTCGTTTCGTGGATACGAATAAGAGGACAGCTCGC
>DATNNZ010000417.1:0-5473 GCA_035601575.1 Chthoniobacterales bacterium | reverse complement strand
GCAACAGGTCTCGCAGTTCGCACGCCATTTCAATCGGTCACCGGAACTACTGGGCCCTGAGGAGATTCGCTCCTACCAAGTCTACCTAACGAACGAAAGGAAGCTCGCTCCAAGCTCTGTCAACATCGCCATAGCGGCGCTTCGTTTTCTCTACAAAATCACACTTCATAAGGATTGGAGCTTGGAGGAAGTAATTCCAACGCCCAAGACGCCTCAGAAGTTGCCAATCGTGTTAAGTCCGGAGGAAGTTCTGCGGTTTTTGGGTTCTGTGCGGAGTATCAAGCATCGCACGATCCTGACTATCTGCTACGCTGCCGGACTGCGCGTTTCGGAGGCTATCTGCCTGAAGGTCACCGATATCGATAGTCAGCGCATGGTCATCCGAGTCGAACAGGGCAAAGGCCGGATGGATCGGTATGTCATGCTTTCCTCAAAGCTGCTGCAAACCTTGCGCGACTGGTGGCGAGTGGACAGACCCAAGGGGTGGCTCTTCCCCGGCGATGCAGTCGACAGCCACATCGGCAGGCAGACCGTAGAGTGGGCGTGTCAAAAGGCGCATCGACGTTGCCGTATTCCCAAACCGATCACACCCCATTGCCTACGGCACGCATTTGCAGTTCATCTGCTTGAATCCGGCACCGACGTGCGCACCATTCAGCTTCTGCTGGGTCATCGCAACCTCGCTACCACGGCCACCTATCTGCGCATCGCCACTACCAAGGTGTGTTCTACCAAGAGCCCGCTCGATCTGCTTCCGCAGACGCTTGACGCTGAGCCGAATCCAATCCTAGCCCGGCACTTGTAGAGCGACGGCGGGAAAATGGATCGCCCGCGGTTGGAAGTAGCGGATATATTCCGCCGCTACGGCACCGATTATCGCCTGCACAATGGCGCTTCGATGTCTATGGGGCAGCATCGCGTCATGACTGCGATCGAGGTCTGCCGGACTGCTGTTTTGGGCGGCCATCTGGAGCAGTGTGACCACTGCGGCCATCAGCGCAACGCTTACAACTCCTGCTCCGATCGCCACTGTCCAAAATGCCAGTCGCTGGCCCGGGCTCAGTGGCTCGAGGATCGCCAAGCCGAGCTTTTGGCTACCCAGTACTTCCACGTGGTCTTCACCATGCCAGAACAGATTGCAACCATTGCCTATCAGAACAAGAGAGAGCTTTATGGCATCCTGTTCAGGGCCACTGCGCAGACCTTGCTCACCATCGCTGCTGATCCCAAGCACCTTGGCGCTAAGATCGGATTTTTCGCCGTGCTCCATACGTGGGGCTCTAACCTGCTCCATCACCCCCACCTGCATTGTGTGGTCACCGGTGGCGGTCTCGTTGCGGATGGCAGTCGATGGATTTGCTGTCGAGATGGGTTTTTCTTGTCCGTGCGGGTGCTCTCAAGGCTGTTTCGTCGTCTGTTCCTAGAGTATTTGATCAACGCCTTTGACGCCGGCAAACTGGAGTTTTTCTCCTCCCTGCAATCACTCCGGGACCGAGCCTCGTTCCTAGATTGCTTGGCTCCCTTGCGCGAGGCCGAATGGGTGGTCTACGCAAAGCGGCCCTTCGCTGGACCCCAGCAGGTGTTGGACTACCTCGGGCGCTACACTCATCGCGTGGCAATCTCCAATAATCGCCTGTTGGACATCGCGCAGGGCAACGTGAGGTTCTGTTACAAGGATTATCGTCATGATGCCCAGCAAAAGACGATGACCCTGCAAGCCCAAGAGTTTATCCGCCGCTTTCTGTTACATGTGCTTCCTGAGGGCTTTCAGCGCATCCGCTACTACGGCTTTCTGGCCAACCGATACCGAGAACAGAAATTAGCACGCTGCCGAGAACTGTTAGGCATGCCCGCACCCGAACCAACGGCTTCAAAAGCCAGCATGGACTATCATGACCGCTATGAAGAACTCACCGGCTCTTCATTGTGGCAATGCCCAGTCTGTCACCAAGGTCGCATGCTAATGATCGAAATCTTGCCGCGAAGCCCACTCAGGCATCTAACGCCAATTAAGGATACCTCATGATGGAGAGGACTGCTTTCGGATCTAGATCCAACTGTGCCGCACATGCTTGGTCGAACCAAGCGTCGGGAGCAGCGTTGCCAAACGAGTCATCCCGAAGAAAATCCGAGGCACACGTTTCATTCCCCCGCCCGCATCATAGGTCAATGCAGGCACCGCGATCCCACAAGGCGTTGCATGCGCTCACCACTTCCGGCTACATCGGATCCTCGTCCGAGATCCAGCCGACAATCAATACCCATAGGCCACGCCCTGGGTAACGGTTTAGTCCAACCCATTTTTAGCCCACCGTCGCGGCGATCACCTTTAGTGCTCTCCGAACTTCTCCAGCCGCGACGCCGGCCTAAAAATGCTCTGCGTTATGTCCGATAAGGGTTAGGGGAGACTAAACCGAGTAGTTCATCCGCTCGAGATCAGCAATCATTCCCGGGCCAGTCGGGTGCCAGCCGAGGCGGTTCTGGGTTTGCGCGCTTGAGGCTGGAGCGTCGCGACCCACAAACATTGCCAGCCAACCGAAGTGAGTAGCGGCTTCCTCCGGAGACATGGAGACGACCGGGATTTTCAAGCCCTTGCCAATGACTTCCGCGATGTCGCGGAGCGGCACCCCTTCTTCAGCGACCGCGTGGTACTTGGCTCCAGGGGCCTGCTTCTCCAGCGCCAACCGGTAGAGAACCGCGGTATCGACGACATGTGCAGCCGGCCAGCGGTTGAGTCCTTCGCCCACATACGGCGAAACGCCTTTCTCACGGGCCATAGCGACGGCGTACGTGATGAGGCCTTGTTTGACCTGATCGTGGACCTGAGGAAGTCGGACCACCGAGACGTTGACACCCCGCGCCGCCACCGCAGCTGCGGCTTCTTCCGAAGCTGCACGTGAAATCACGGATGAGCTGATAACTGCATTATCTTCCGACGCAGGTTGACCAGGCACGGTGTTCGCCAGCCCGCTGCCTGAGGTGACAATAAATGGTCGATCGGAGCCGGCCAGGACGGAACCGATGGCCTCAATGACCTGGCGGTCAGTCTCACAATTTGCGACGAATTTGGAAAAGTCGTGGCTGAACGCGTCGTGGTTGAAGGCGAGATGGATCACGCCGTCCGAAACCGCCGCTCCGCTGCGTAGACTCTCCAGATCCTCAAGTGAACCACGATGCACCTCGGCACCCGCGGCGGCCAGCGACTTGGCGCCGGCATCGGAGCGGGCCAAGCCGATCACTTGATGTCCCGCTTTCAGTAACTCATCAACGACAACAGAACCGATAAAGCCAGTGGCGCCGGTAACAAAGATACGCATAAAAAAACCTCCAGGTTAGTGTTTGAGATGCCGGTATTTCGGCTTATCTCGTATTCTGGTAAAGTAGTGTTGTTATACTGGTATAAGCATTAATAGGATAAGTATGCTGGGAACGAATGGTAATCAGCTTGGAACCTATCTAAGAGATCGCCGCGCCAAACTCGATCCGGCAGCGCTCGGCTTTCCGGTGACCCGCCGGCGAACGCCCGGGGTGCGGCGCGAAGAAGTAGCTCAACGCGCTCATGTCAGCGCCACATGGTAAACCTGGCTTGAGCAGGGACGCGGCGGTTCGCCCTCGGCTGAGGTACTCGACCGTATCGCTCGGGCTTTGATGTTGACCAACGTTGAGCGCGAGCATCTTTTTTTCATCGCTTTGGGGCATCCGCCGGAGGTCCGCTATCGGGCGGAGGAAGGTATTTCGCCGCGGATCCAGCGCGTGCTGGATGCATTGGAGTTCAGTCCAGCCTTCGTGAAAACCGTTACGTGGGATCTCGTCGCGTGGAATTGCGCCGCATCGGCGCTCTTTGGCTATGAGGCACTCGCCTCCGAGCAGCGCAATATCTTGCGCCGGGTATTCTTTGATTCGCAGTTCCGCGCCGTGCAGCTCGACTGGCAAAGCGTCGCGCGGTATGCAGTCGCGGCATTCCGTGCGGACATAGCGCGAGCCGGCGCCTCGGCAAATGTTCAAGAGTTGGTCGATGAACTCCGCCGGTTAAGCCCGGAATTTGAGATGATGTGGCGTGAAAACGATGTTCGCACCCATGGCGGAGGCACAAAGCATTTGCGACATCCGGTGGCGGGATTACTCGCGCTGGAATACTCGGCGTTTTCTATCGATGGACGCCCTGACCTGAGCTTGGTCATTTATAATCCGGCCACACCGAAAGATGTGAACAAGATCCGCGCCCTCCTACGCTCGGCTATCCGAGCTCCGAAGGGCTAACTTCGGACTAATAAAATCGTTGTCCCCGGCCGAAACACGATGAGACCTATAGGACCTACGCGACCAATGTCCCATTAGTCTCATCAGTCCCATGAGTCTCATCCGTTGCTGCACCCGTGACTTTCGAGCACGAGGACGAGGACGATCGCTGAGCCCCCCGTTTTACAAAGCAACCATCACGATCACGCTCGCGCCGCTGGTTTAGCGCATTGCCAGAACTTCTCTGCGGCAGTAGAAAGCGGGCCGAGAGGTGCGGCAATGCCGAAAATTTCCGGTTTCGGTTCAGGAGTTAGGCGCAGAAGCTTTACTCGCTTGCCAGCCGAGTAAATGAACGACTCCGAAACCAGTGCAACTCCTCTGCCAGCCTCAATGGCCGCTATGAGGCTAGTAAAACCGTCATGCTCCTCGACGATCCGGAGCTTAATTTTAACCTTAGCAAAAACGGCGATCAAACGCCGATGGTAATCGGGATATTCTTCGCGGTTGTAGACGACAAACGGTTCACGAGCCGCGTCAGCTAAGGACACGGTATCACGGCGGGCGAACGGGTGTTTCGGCGAGACCGCCAGGCGGGCAGATTCTTGAGTTAATGCTTCGAAGCGCAGGTTCCCGAGTGCAGATTTTCTTGGGGGCGGGAACACAAATGCTAGATGTAACCGGCCCTGGCGTAGTCCTGCCAAGTTCTCGTCGTTCCTCCAGTCGTGTAACCGGACGCGCACGTCCGGCATCGCGCGCTGATAAGCCCGCAGTATGACCGGTAGCAAACGGGCGGTAGGCGTGGGCGAATAACCGATGCGGAGCTCGGTGTCGGCGCCGGCAACCGCTTTCGCCTTTTTTATCGCTTGGTCTGCCCGCTGCAGCACCGCTCGAGCTTCGGGCAGGAAAATGCGCCCAGCCTGGGTCAGGCTCACCGATTTGGCGGTGCGCTCTAGCAACAGGACACCAATCTCCTCCTCCAGATCACGAATCTGCCGGCTCAGTGCCGGTTGCGAGATGTGTAATTTTAACGCGGCGCGCGAGACGTTTTCGGTCTCGGCCACGGAGACGAAGTAGCGAAGATGCCGGAGTTCCACAGGCGTGAATAGCAAATTACAAATGATAGATTTCCCGGCCTACTACAAAACATGTGTGCCAGGAAACTGGCTATTTGTCATCTGTCATTTGTGATTTGTCATTCTGAGCTTCGAGCTAAGTATGCCTATTAGGTATACTC
>DATNNZ010000416.1:0-3148 GCA_035601575.1 Chthoniobacterales bacterium | reverse complement strand
CAATGTTCGCTCGAACTGGGACGAATCGAGATTCAACAAGTGTCTGAGCGTCGGGTTACCAGACAAATGCCGTACCATTACTTCACTTCTCCGGTAACCGCGTTTACCAGGCACTAGCAACTGCCCCCACTGTGTGCGCTACTTCTGCACGGGTTGGACGTGGGAGGAGGGATAGGTCTCGCTGGGAGGGCCGATTCGAGTTTCGAGCCTAGCGTATAGAGCGACGACTGGGTTGGAGCTACGCGCCAATTCGTCCAATAACCATGCCTTGTCCTTGGGGTCATCGGAAAAGCGAGCGGTGTATAGCATGTGGCGGAACATGGTAAACCAGAGATTGCGATTCTGGATCGAAGGAAAGCTCTGTTCCAGGAATTTCCTGTAAGCGTCCATTGCCTTCTCTCTCGTGGGGCCCGGTGCAACTAGCACCGCCAGCAGGTTAAGCGCATCCGCCTTCGTACAAAAGAATGCTTCGGGCGAACTCTCATCATTTTCCTTGAGGTCATAAACTAATTTCACCGCGTCGTCATAGTGTGCGAGCCAATCCTGAGTCGAGCGTTCTTCCACTGTCCAGCGGAGCACTTTTCCATCGCGTTCACGTTCGCCGTGAATGAGCCATCTCAATTCGTCATGGACCGCCTGGGACGCTGCCGACTGCCCAACTAGATTTTGTAGATAAGTGCCGTCATCCCCGGCAGGTTTTGCCTCGTCGGGCGAAATAGGTTTGTAGCGATCCCCTGCCGGATCGAACTTTGCAGCTAAGGCGTTAAAGCCCTCCGCTGATTTTGCAGCCTTTCCAGAGGCCGGAATGTTATCCGTGCAACGCCGCGCACTGACTTGCCTCACGATATAAGACCGCAGAGCCGGCAGCAGGATGCCAGCCTCCGATGATTGCAGGCGATTCGGTGGGACAGCAGATACGAGTGCTGTTTCCGTCGCACCGTATTCACGGTCAGGGCGGGATATGCCTTGAAGCTTTGTTGCGAGTAAGGAGAGCAGGTCCAGGCGCTGCGTTGGCGAGATTTTTACGGCAAAGGCCATCTCTAAAGCAGGGGGCACCTGCGAAGGTGATTGGAGGGTAGAAATCAGCTGCTGGAGGAAGCGAAAGTCATCCCCTTGATTCCGCTGCTTGGGCGAAAAGGAGTTCTCGAATACGAAGACGGCAGCCTGGTAATAATCCAGAACAACTGGAGTAAAAACAATCGAGCAGCTGAGCATTGGAATTGTTGGTGTCTGGACTTCCTCGTATAGGCGCAGAGCTTTTTGTGGATCGATCGCCAGCATTGCTTGGACCGCCCGGGTCTGCAACGTTAAGGCCTCCAGGCGGTTTTGGCGGACGGCATTGTCAGACAAAGAATCCGAGCGTTTGTCGGCCCACTGCGGGTATGGCAGAGGGGCGTGCGCGCCGGACCAAAAGGCTTCTTCGATCAATTCTTGCTTCCAAGCTGTTTCTTTGATGAGCGGGGAGTCCGAGAGCCGGAGGAGGGTATCGGCGCGAAATTCCGGGGGCAATGCACGCGCCTGATCCACTAGCGCCAAAACTTCCGGAGGCCGCTTGGGTTGGTCGGCGGTGTGGGTCGAAAGGGCTTGCGACAGGATGAAAAACAAAGCGAGCATGCGTTCAGTCTTTGGCAGCAGTGTTATTTCAACAGTATATTAAGATTTAGCGTACCAAATTCGGGCCCAAAGATGATTTGGCAAATGCCGTCTTTGACCAACTCCTGATTTGTCGTGCAAACCGGACATCTTCGTACTAAAACCCACTTGTACGGTTTCCGCGTTTACCAGGCGCATGCTAGTGATATGACAGAACAGGACTGCGATTGGCGCCTCTGTCCTGCATCCAACATTTGGTCAGTTATGGTCAGACGTGACTTACGAGCACTGAGCGCGGTCTTCCGATTGCAGCATCACGAGGCATAGAAGGTGATTCATTTCAAGTCTATGAAAGACAGATTCTGCTTCGGTTTGACAATACTGCTATTCCTTCTTCTTCCTGCCTATGGTCGGGCCAAGGCGCATTACACATTTGTCCTGCCGGATAAGTACGTGGGATGGATTCAGGTTGTCTTTAACGATCATAATGCGTTGGCGTTGCCATATAGAAAAGATGGCGGCTATCGAATTGATGTGCCGGAATCAGGAATTCCCCGAACTTTTGACCTTCACGTCATTGATGCTAGAGCAAGAGATGAGTTTTACTACCGGGTCCAGCTTCCAGGCGGCGGAACTGAGTTACAGCGCGTCCCCGAAACGTATATATTGCCTGGCCCTACTCATGGCGGCTTCACAATGGCGGACACTGATGGAAAAGGGCCGGGCTATTCTTGGTACCTCTTTATCGGGCCGCCTGAATTGCGGGCAAGAGTTCCTGACGCGGACTGGAACAAGGTGGTAGAGGAATACGCTAAGACTCACGGGGGAAAAACGCGAATTGAATCTTCCGGGCCGTACCCAACGCCGGGAAGAATGGTGAGTCACCCGATGGAATAAGGCCGCGACCCGCACTGGAACCAGATTCGTTCAATACATCCATCGCAGGTGTCACCACTCGTTCGCCGTAGATGGCGATAACTCCTGGTAAGTCGCCTAACCGGCAACTTGGCTCCCAGTACTCGACTTTATTGGTTTCGGCGCTCACCTTAAAATGCAAAAGCGGCGTAGAGCCCAAAAAGCACGAGGGCATTCACAACGAAACTCGCAATCACGAGAAACCACTCAAGGATTGAACTTGGCCCCATCCACCGCCGCCTAATGAGCACGATGAAAGCAATGAGCGTGGTAATCGGTGTCACAAAGAGGAACCAAATTGAATAGAGTTCTGCGAGGTTCAGGTGGGGCCAGACCGGAATCTTCCGGTCAATGGGAAACGAAAGGAAGAACAGTGCGAATGCCAGCAAGCAGGGGATGCACCAAAGTGGAACTGCCCACGCTTTGACCGCAAGCCTGTCTGACTTTACGGAAACTGTCACCTTGAACACCCTGCGAAGAAACTGAGCCTGACTGATTATCTCTGATGACAAATGGAAAGAGCAATCACTGGTCAACTCCTGATTTGTCGCCTAATCGGAGAAGTCAAGTTCCAGGACTTCAAATGGACTTAGGATGGCCAAGGTCGTTTGGTCTAAACTAGCAAGTATGAACTGCTTCT
>DATNNZ010000415.1:0-6388 GCA_035601575.1 Chthoniobacterales bacterium | reverse complement strand
CTTCTCAGGGGCAAGAGTCGTTGAAGAGCTCGATCGCATCGCCCGAGCTAGCGGGTACCCGCGATCGATTACCTGTGACAATGGCCCGGAGTTCTGTTCACGAGCTTTCGATCAGTGGGCGCATTTACACCGGGTACGGATGAAAATCGGCACGTAAAGAAATCCGCCCGGTCCGAACAGCAATGCCTGCGCACCCAGCGCGGGGAGCGCCTACCTGATCGAGGTCAACCTGATAGAGAAAAGTGCCGGGTTTAGTCTTGGTGGGACCCGCAAAGACCAGGATCTTGTCGGTGTCGGAGCCCGCCGGGAAGCTGGTGACGTAGAGGTTCCCATCGGGGCCGAAGACCAGACCTTCCGGTCGGTTAAAGTCCAAGTAGTTTGCATTACTGGTGAACACGTCCTTAAGGACCTTCTTATCAGGGTCGTAACGCAGAATCTGGCCTCCGAGCCCTCCGAGTACTGGGTCATTCGAAACATAAAGCAGCCCGTCAGGTCCGATAACCACGGCACGGGGATGGAAATTCCCGCCGACAAACCCAGGAGGACCATTCAGTTCGGAAATGAATCTCCCGTTTTTCGTATAGGCGCGAAGTTTGCCGTCATTTGTTGCTGCATCTTCTCCCTCCTGACTGGCCACGAAGAGGTTTCCTCCCAGGACGATGCCACGAGGGGCCACCGGCGAGTTTGGGTCCGTAAACGGGACGAGCGTGCCAAGAAAGACTCCGGTTGTGCCGCTATAGCTTAAAATCGTTCCGTTTTGGGTTTGACCGACATTCTGATTCGCGAGCACTAAATTGCCTTGGCGGTTGAATATCAGTCCGCGAACCCCGATGATGGGCTCGCCCGCTTTGGTGCCACTGCTTGTGCTAGTGATAAAGACACCCAGAAACTGCCCTGTTTGGGCATCATAGCGCTTTACCGTACTTTGACCGATGGTTGCCGAACCATCACCGTTATCCCCAACGTAGAGAGAGTCGGCCCAAGTATTTCTTGTGATCCCCCCTACCAATAGGGTGATCCCAATTAGTGCTATTATCTCGCGATAAAGACTCGGTTTCTGTTTCATTTCATGTTCCTCGAAGGGTGATGGAAATAGGATTGGATGGTGGAAGTCAGTGGTTCTGAAACCCTCGGAAACAGGTCCTCGCAACCTGTCAACAGGCGATGAAGTCACGTGCAGTTATCTGCTGCCAGCTAGAATCGAGCGATCCCTGGACCGAGCTACGTCTTAATAATGGCGTCGGGGGGGAGGAGGAAATCGGACGAAATAAAGTTCGTGCGCGTCCAAATTTAAGGTCCGACAGGAAACCTGTCTATACGCAATCTGACGTACAGCGGTATCTTTCCTTTGACGGCGAATAGATAGAGGCGTCTAGTGCAGTGCCGCCAAAAAGAGCTTTTGACCAACGGCGTTCCTCCTGCCCCTGCGACAAGGATTGTTACTCGCGACGTAAGGAAATCCTGCAGCAGATCGTTCGGCGACAAACCACCCCAAACACCGGAGGAAACAGTGAAAATCCGCTTACTTGCCCTAGTAGGGCTGGCAATCAGCTTTGCTTTGCCGGCCTTTGCCCAACAAACAAACACGCCTGATCCACAACTGCGCCAGCAACTTCTCGCGCTGGCTAAAAAATTTGAGGATGCATGGAACAACAACGATGCCATCGCCCTGGCCGCGCTCTTCACGGAGGACGCGGTTCTGGTGGAGCAATCAGGAGCGGTGAACGGTCGAGAGGCGATCGAGAAACATTATGCCGATCTCTTCCAGAATGTGCATTTCAGCAACAATGTCACCACGTATAACGATCCGAATTCCCCTCACATTTTAGGTACTGCTGGCAATTCGATGTGGGAAAACGGAGAATGGAGTATGACTTATCAAGTCAAGGGCAGCGATCCTGTACAAATCAAGGGCTACCATTCATCGATTGCTGTTCTTGAGGGCGGTGTTTGGAAGAAGCGAATGCTCACCTCAAACGTAACCCCAGCACCGGCTGCGACTACTAAGACCGCTGACACGAAGTAGAATGAGAACAGGCGAGTTGCCGAGCAACTAACATCGTTAAAGAATTGACGAAGGCTTGGCGAGAACCGTTGACTGCGAGCGTCGTTACGCCAAGCCAGTGACAAGAAGCATGCTTCGTCACTGTTTGGGGTCCCGCCGATAACATTAGTCTGAAGGTCAGTCTGGATTCAGTCTTCACGTCCTGGTTCACGCTATTATTCGCACGGAAATGCATGCCAGAAATCAATTTTCAAAACTTCCACACTGAGGACTCAAGAACAATGAATGCTGTCGAGGTTGTACGAAACAACTTCAATTCCTGGAACCGTCACGATGCAGACGCGATCGTCGCGGCGTACGCTGAGGGAGGAGTTTATACTACCCCGTCCGTCCCCGAGCCATTAACGGGTGCAGCGATCGGCGATTTCGCTAAAGTGGTTTGGACAATTTTTCCTGACTTCTCGCTCGACCTGATAAGTATTGGTGATACTGGAGGGGGGCTGGTCGCGCTTCAGTGGATGGCGCACGGCACAAACACCGGCGCATTCCCTGACGGTACTCCTGCCACGGGGCGGAAAGTCACGTTTCCGGGAGCAAGCCTCGTTCAGGTCGAGGGGGATAAAATTCGTTTGGAGCAAGCGTATTTTGACCGGCTAGGTGAACATAAACAGTTGGGACTTATAGGGGACTAAGCTGCTTTTTGACAGGCGATGGAAGGGCGCAGATAAATCAATCAGCTGAGTATTAATTAAAATCTCCGTCCGCGATTATCTGGGCTCAGTCCTGCCCATCGAGTTGAAGAAGAGCGCCTTTATCCTTTATCCGTTCTCGGGCGATTATAGAGGATTTATCTTAGTTTATTGAAATTCGATAAACTTGACTAAGCCCCCCTCATAAAGTAGTCAACGTGAGCCGGGTTTGGCTAAGTTGGCCGCTGAACAGAAAAACGGATAGTCTCTCTCACTTCAGAACTGATATCCAAACGCCGGGGCATATAACCTGACGGCCATGATCGCGGAAAACGGCCTGAACCTCACCGTCGGAGGTTGTGTAACTCATTGGCCAGGGCATACCTCCGAAGATCTTTAATGCAATCATTAACAAGACCGCTCTCTCATACAAAGCTAACCGGATGATAGGCGGTAAGGCCCCATCCCTTTATTTGAAACAGATTCAAGAGGCGTCACCAGCTTCGCAGGACGAGATGGATAAGATTCTTGCCTCGCATCTTATTGATCCTTCTTTGCTGCGAGCCGACAATTTTAACGATTTTAACCAAGCCAGAAAGGCTGCCTTGTTGGAGGTGATTGCCAATGCAATGGGAAAGCCGCTAATTGCGTCTGGAGGCGAAGCCCCTGTCGAGGATGCAGAAGATCAGGACGAGGACGATTCCGACGCCTCTCCATGAACTTGAAGTGCGGAGGCGGCTAAAGCCCGAATTTAATCTTTTGGACGGCTGATTTGGCGTGCTCCTGACGTAAGTGCCCGTAAACGCGCATAGCCAGGGCTCGTTTTCCCGTTTATTTCCCATACGTCGCAACAACTCGGTCAGCTCAGGGATCATTCGCACTGTACCCGGCTAGTTGAACCTCCGTTACGTTCGTTTCGCTCTGCGTCGAATTCCGACATTTTGGGGTCCGAAGACGCGACAAAATCCAATTGGAAGTTTCAAGCTGCGGGCCAAAAAAGTCGCCAGAAGAATGATGCAAAATAACCAAGCGACCCACCAAATTAGTGTCGATTTCGTATCAGCAGATTGCGCGGCGAAGGCCAACGAATCCGGTAGATCGCTCCAGTTGGAAGTAATGGACCAGATGAGAGTGGGTCGCTTGGCGAATTACCCCAATCTCGTTCTCCAGAAGATCGAGCAGCGCAGGATCGGCGGTGATGCCGGGATGCAGTAACTTAAGCCCATCCCCAGATGGATCTCCCACGGCGGCCTGCTCGTCTAGTGCAAGAAAGAACCGGCCCCCGTTTCCCTCTCGCGCTTCCTCTATTAGGCGATAGCGGCCCCCTATCTGAGCACCGACTTGTACCCCTAGATAACTGTCAAAGAACGGCGATGCGAGCGTCGCTAACAGTACTGGCTCAGCCGAAGCAGGCTGCTCGGCCTGTAATACACCGTTACTATCAGATTTGTTTTTCTCGGGATTCGCTTCCGCGACGATCCGTTCAGGAACGGTCGCAAACTCAGAATCCAGCCGCGCTGTCACCGCTTCAACCGCTTTCTGTAAATCCTGTGCCGTCTGGAACCGATCATCCGGGCTTTTCGCTAGCATCCGGCGAAGCAGCTCGAGTACTGGTTCCGGTACCTGCGCCAATTGATCAAACGGCGGCGGTTTAGTGACGTGTGCGTTCATCACTGCCCATGGCAAACCGGTGAAAGGCAGCTTGCTGGCGAGCAAATACCAGAGCGTAACTCCGAGGGAATAGATGTCGGAACGAGTATCGAGCTTTTTCATCTCGCACTGTTCCGGACTGGCAAAGGCAGGGCTTCCAACAAAATCCTGGGTACGCGTAATTCGTGCTGCATCCAGAGTTTCTGATCCCGGTCCCTTGGCCAGACCAAAATCGATCAGTTTTATGTCGAGACTACCGGCGCGATTGGCTACCGCCATGATGTTGCCAGGTTTAAGGTCCCGGTGGATGAGTTGTCGGGCTTGGGCCGCTTCCAATGTTTGAGTGACCTGTAACACGACTCTGAGCGCTGTCGCCGGAGCAAGCGGACCCCGTCTCTCGACGTACCGCTCCAGGTCTTCCCCGTCGACGAACTCCATTGCATAGAAGTAGGCGTCTCCCTCTTCCCCGAAATGGAAAATTGTGGCGACATGCGGATGATGGATCAGGGCGGCGGCTTGAGCCTCGCGCAGGAAACGATGCCGAGCTGACGGACTACGCAAGAATTCAGCGGCGATCACCTTAAGGGCGACCGGGCGATTCAGCACTGTATCGATTGCTTTGTAGGTGACACCCATTCCTCCTTTGCCGAGCTTGAAAAGGGAACCATCCGGATTTCGCAAAATTCGGAAAAGCGCAAAGATTTCAGGTGCTGCTGCATCGGATTCCTCCTGTTCTCCAGATTCCGTTGATGCGCTCTGGAGCAGACTTCGAGTGTGCTTGACCAGTGCCGGAAAACTTTGGGAGGGCGGCAGCGGACGGAACGCGTCGACTGACTGATCGACCCCGAGGAAGTAAGCTAGATCGTCGCTTGGGGTGATCGGTTCGATCCGAAACGTCAAAACGTGGTTCTGGCAATGGGCAGCCCGTTCCACTTCCTGCAACACGTGCTTCGAACGATTGGCCGCCTCACTCAGAATCAGGAGCAGCATGCGGGTTTCACGGATTGCTTGAGTGATCTGACGGGAGTACGGACGGCCACCATTGACATCACGGGGTGCCATCCAGCAGCCGATATTCTCGGCTTCCAATGCGGCGCAGACCGCATCGGCTACGGCCTTGTCCTCATTCGAGTAGGAAATAAAAACGGCGTGCGGCAATTTCGGCGTCTCCGGCTGTCCTGCCGCTGCACTGTCTGACGGCTTCACGGTTTTTGCGGGATCGAATAAGTCCGACTCGTAGACCAGGGAAACGGACGTGTGTGCGGGAAAAGCATGAAAATCCAGCTAGAACTAATCGGAATGGTCAGACCGGAGATTTAACAGTTTTGTCACCCCGGCTGCAAGATTTTGCGCCGGAGAGATCCAGGTGCTCAAAACCCGCCCCAACTAAAAGCGTCATTCGCGCCTAACTCATGACGTTCAAAACAGGGACTTCCTCCTGATTCCCCTTTTGTCTAGAGAGCCAATTCCGGGCCTTGGCCGCAAAAGTGCTGGTAAATTGAAAAGGTACGCGGTGGCGGATCGCAGTGATTCCTTCCTCGGTATCGGATTTTCTGGTAGAGAGTCGAGAGGGATATCAGTTACTGCAATCCGCAACAACAAAACCTGCGCGATTGAACGGCAGCAGCGTCCCGGAGGGAATGGTCGACAGAAAATTGACTACTTCGGTCCCCGGCGTCGGAGAGACCGAAGTATTCAACCATCGCTACCGTAAATACTGGGCTTGGAAATTTTCTGGGAGCAACCGAGCGCTCTTTTCAGCAATTTGTGCATCATGAGGGCTGCTACAGTGCAGCCATTTCAGTCTTTTTGATCCTGGGCGACGCTATCGGCCCAGACATATTCGGAGCCTTTCCCGTCTCAACAAAGTATCATGGGATGCTCAAGTTACGGTTCAAGAAACCGACGCAAATCGTTTTCCTTGTCACTGCCGTACCGACCGAGCAAAGGTTTGGCTATTCCGGCTCGGGTCTAATCATCATCCCAATGATGGTGGCGATGGTGCCTCCAGGAATGATAGTAGTAACGCGGCCCGTCGTAGTTA
>DATNNZ010000414.1:0-5514 GCA_035601575.1 Chthoniobacterales bacterium | reverse complement strand
GCCAGCAGAAATGCAGTCTGAAGAGCGGCCACCGGTGGAGGCATAATAAGATTTTCTACAAAGGCGACTCGAAGTTAGTAGGAACAACACAAGGTGGTTAGTTAACACTACTCGAGTGTTCGAGGGCGGTGAGTTGGTCAGTAACTTTCGCCTGAATGTGACTACCGCGGGAAACAGGAGACCAGCACAGACTAAAACGCAGGAGCTGGTCTCCGGTGCATTTGGCACTTTCTACATCCAGCCAACAAACCTTTGGGCCAAAGGACCTCAGGACCTAAGGATCTGCGGACCAAAGGCTCTCGGGCCAATACCCCGTGGTCCTTGGCGCCTTGGCTGCGGGAATAGTGCACCGATGAAGTTTCGAACCGAAGACCTCGGAAACTGCTGGTCTAATGATTTTTGTTCCAGATTGCGGCTGGCTGGCGACGAAATCTTCGGTCGGTGGCTCTGTGCCTTCGCGAATTAAGCGAATCCGGTCCAGCGGCTCTGCGCGACTTGAGCAAACCGGCGCAGGACGGAAAATGCCTTTTTTATGACGAGGAATGGAAAGAACAGGAAGCGACTCCAGAAAATGAGGAAACGGAATTACCTTGATATAGGCCGGTGGAGCATCGGAACATTTGCTTAAGCAAAAGAGAGACGTGCATCCGGTGAGCTACACGACTGTTCCCATCAACGATCCGTTGGATCTAATCTCAAAGTTTACGGCCGCTGTGCGACCTGAACCGGCAATAGTTTGGAGGGGCCAAACTTCTTCGGAATGGGGGCTAGTCCCGTCTCTTTTTCGTTCCGAACCAAATCCGAAAGAATCGACTTGGGATAGCAAACAGGATGCGCTTCTGCGCTATTTTGAAAAATCGAATCGTAAGTGGATTGAAGAGCACTATGCTCAAGGATTCATCGAACGGCTAACCTTAGCGCAGCACCACCGATTACCGACCAGACTCCTGGATTGGACCGAATCCCCGCTCATTGCTCTCTTTTTCACCTGTGCAGATGTCGTTGAAGCTCGGGATAACAAAACAGATGGGGCCGTATGGCGACTGCAGACAAACGCTGTGCGCTTTGAACTTACCGAAGAAAGACAGGAACGCTTTGAACTTCCGGATGGAAGTTTCGCCCCCGCGATTCCCGACAATACGCCGAATGGCTTGAACGGAGACTACGACACATTTCTCTTCTACCCGCAAAGAATTCACGCTCGGCAAGTAAGTCAGCTTGCCGCCTACACAGTACATCCAAATCCTAGCCCCACACCCGATATAGCACAGTCGCATAGTCGGTATGAGAAGTTGACGAAGTACGTTATCCCCAAGGAGATGAAACGGGAGGCGTTTGCTAAACTGTGGTCGCTTGGGATCCGATATGAGATTCTTTTTCCAGATCCAGAAGGCGCAGCGAAAGGCGCCAAATATGTCATTGACACCGACGATGGCTCGCTCTGGACGGCAGCCATAGGTTGAGCGCAACACTCCGGCGCCATCAATCCATGAACCTCGTTTTGACTGAACCACAGCAAATGATTGATCGATTAATCCATGCCCGACGAGACCCCGAAGAGCGATTTATTTCAGGACGTTAACCGCGAAGACAGAGAATATAAACTCGATCCGGACTGCCGCATTTATCGTTATATGCGGCTTCCCGCTTTTCTGATGCTTTTGAGCGGCAAGGTCTTCATTCCTACGCTCGAAACATTGCGGAAGAGCGACCCGTTAGAGTCGCGGTTGCCATATCTTTGTTACCCTTCTTTCAGCGTGCATTTTTCGCCTTTGTTAGGCGTCGACGCGGCCGAGTGGCTGGAAAAAAGGATGCCCAAATGGCAAATGGATTTTATAGAACTAAACCGAGGGAAGTATTTCGGTCCTTCACAATTTGACAGTACAGAGCGTTTCTATGTCGAGGCTTGGTTGGATCAATTAGCCAGAAGGCGCTGCATTTGGTGTTGGTATGCAAATAACAATCAGTCCATGGCTCAATGGAAAGTCTACGGACCCTCCGGAGTCGCGATCAGATCAGCCCCCCGCCTGATTCGATCAGCCTTCGAAGAAACCACTCCTCCCGATAAGACCTCCGCTGGGCGAGTGCATTATGAGGGCTCGATTCCGATGAGTTTACCTGAAACACTGGTCGACCCAGAATGGATAATGCGTCCTTATTACTTCAAAGAGAAGGCATACGAGCACGAAAAGGAAGTGCGCTTTGTCATGGCAGTCAATCCAGGACTTTGTGATCTCAGTCGAGGCGGGACTGTTTTTGATCTCGATCCCGCGAAACTGATCCAGGAGATAATTATTTCTCCAGAAATATATGGTTCTGAGGCGATCGCGCTCAAAAAAACGCTGAGAAAAGAATTCTCAATCCTAAAAAGCATCGACATAAATATTTCGCCTCTCCTTTCGCCGGATTTGCAATCGGAGGAGTCCGTTGCTGAAAGAATAGCGAGACAAATGGATCGGCCTTTTGATGAATTAGACAAAGATTATGACCAGACAGGAAAACCCGTTCCTCTTCAAGCCGCCCTATTTGGCGATGTTTAAGATACAGAGGGAGCAAGCCGCTGGATGAAATGTGTGTATTGCAACCGGGATAGCGAAAGGTTCACCGCAGAACACGTAATTCCTCAATCGATCGGCGGTAATCTTTTCCCTCAAAATCCGTTCAAGCTGAAGGAAGTTTGCCGACAATGCAATAGCTGTTGTGGACGTTATGTTGATGCCCCTTTCATAAGAAGCTGGCTTACTCAGCAAGGCCGGGCTACTACGGCAGTTCGAGCATTTGAGCCGAGATCGGACGCCTTTCTTCCACTCAATTATTTCGGCGTTATGGATAATCTTGAACATGGTTCTCGTATTTGTGAGTTTTGGCTCGGACCGACCGGAGATCGTATCTACCATTTTCATGAGCCATATCCACGCGAGCCCGATTCACCCATTATCGTCGGCTTGCCGCCACATCTGCCGAAAGAAGAGCAAGATGCCGGCTTCGTTTTCTTATTCCTCAAATCGAACAACCCCACTTGGTGGCCAGTGATTTTTAACTCGGTAATCAAGCAATTTTTGGGATCAGGACTCTTTCTAGGAAGTGGACCGAAGCCATCTGGAGGGGCATTCTCGGACATTCCGCTGGAATTGGTCCCTTTATACGAAGAATTGAAGGCGCTGGATGGTGTTACGCACAAAACGAAGCCAGCTCTATCGCTCGACTACGGAAGCCGTTTCTTGGCGAAACTAGCTTTGGGAATTGGGGGCCTTTTTCTTGATCCGGCGTTTCGGTCTAGCGAGTATGCGGCCCTTTTGAGAAAGTTTCTTTGGACCAAGAAATTGCAAGATCGCCAGAAGATTCCTATTCTGGGGAGGAATTTCATAGCCGAAAGCGATCCGAACTTTACGAAAGTAGCTTCATTTTTGCGTTGGCCAGGCGGCCATATTTTGGTCATATGGCCAACAGCTAGGGCTTTGGTCTTGTATGCAGCTTTCTTCGAAAAACAGGCGGCTACTATCGTGGTCTCAAACGAGCCTAGTCACTGGCAAAATATGGAAACGGCGACGGCACAGTGTACGTAATTTCTCCAGGGCTCAGGAAATGTGTCGGCCCAGTCAAACTGTCCTCGTTCGTTGCTGACAGAATGGGGCACCCAAACGCTGCGCTCAAGGGTCTTGAGGACGAAGAACAACAAAAGCCCTTACCGCCGTTTGATGTCTGAAAACTTGAGCAGTCACATCGAACCGCCGAGCGGTCGGGCGTTTTTGCCATTGTTGAAGTAACTGAAACCAGGGGATGCCATCAGCATCTAGCGCCACGATTTCACCATCCAGGATCGTTGAGCGCGGGTTCAATTGATCGATCGCATCCAGCCCATCGAAATTCGGTTCCAGCGGCAACCGGTTACGGGACCAGAGCCGAGCCTTGCCAGCCGAATCAATGACTGCGATCGCTCGATAACCGTCCATTTTGGTTTCGAAAATCCAGTCCGGGGAGTCGAACGGATCTTTGATCACGGACGCCATCATCGGCTCAATGATTTTCGGAAAAGATCTTTTCAATACGGCGGTGCGATATGTTCAATGGCCAGTTCTTCGAACACAAAGGCGCGATGAGGGCCGGCGATTTCAGGCCCAGGGTTTCTGCCTTCGCAATTTCTACATTAGCGATAATCCGCGGCAGATTTGTTTGATAAATTGAATGCCCGGATCGGATAAAAGCTTGAATCCGAACGAGTCAATTTGCGTCTCTCAGGACGTGAGGAACTCGCCGTCCTTCCAGTGCAGTATTGATCACGGCCACCATGTAGTCGAGTTGCACGCATCGCGGAGCGGAGACAGCGGTACGTTTGTGACGTTCATCTACGAGAAGGACTCAGAGCGACTCCTGCGGCATGTCACCGGAACCGACGAAGACGAGGTGATTCTTCAATCGCTGGCGTGGAGCGAGAAAAATTCGTAACGCTTGAGGTCGAGGGGTTGATAAATGTCCGCCTCAACGATCAGCTAAAAATGGCAATCCTCTATTTTTTAGCGGAGGAGCCGATTAGAAACGATGAGCAGCAAGATTGTTGTTTGATTGTAGAGGTCCACGCTCCTGATCGGGTTAATGAGGAATTGGTTCAGCTGGCAGCGGAAGAAGCAATCGAAGATGCATTCGGCAAACGGTTGACGCTCTGGTCTGCCAATGAGGACGAGGCCTCTCAACATTTGCAAGCGGCACCCGACGCCACCCACGGTTACTTAGAATTGGGGGCTGGCGCTCCACTGTTTTGGCATCTGCTGCGGATAGTCTGAATCCCGCGCGCCAGTAATGCCCGCTAACCGTTTGAAGACGCGGAGTGTCCGCCAGCGTACTCCGCGATCAAAGCCGGCTTGCTTGCGCTTCCGAATGATCAGGATAGATGCCGAGACCAGAGTAACGGACCGGGGGTATAACCTCGGATCACCCGGTTCCATAACGATTGAATGATCCAATCGGCCAAAGAGCCGATTGCCGCAAGCTACAGCGCACCGGGAGTGCTCGCCGAAGCAGGCGCGCAGGACCGGCAGAGCAAAGGTGGATTTTGAAATTCGGCAAATCAGTGCCGACGAATTCGAGAGATTGAGGCGATTTATCGGGTTCAAGTCTACGGGATATTTCCCGGCTTCAGGCATCAGGGCGATCTCTTGGGTGACAGACGCGCGCAACTCCCTCGGACTGCGAACTAAAGGTGTTGTACTCGTCATAAGCAGAATGAACTTTAGTAAAGCCTTAGCCCTGGTCACCTAAGATAGTTCTGCAAGTCGCGCGGCTGTTTGGACGATAAGAGGGTTAACTAGATGCCAAGTAGTGACGCCCAGCACACCTCGTGGAAGGAAGTCAGCGAAGAATTGAACCGCTTGCACTGTTTGATGCCGAAGTACCAAAGCCAATTTCGATCGGCTGGGCGCGATGACATAGTGGAAGATCTCGAATGGTGCCGCTTCCTGTTGATGGATGCTGAAACGGCCGCCATTAACTTTGTTAAGAAAGGGTCGTCCTAAGGTG
>DATNNZ010000413.1:0-4057 GCA_035601575.1 Chthoniobacterales bacterium | reverse complement strand
TCGTCCGTAACGGCCACCGCTCCCTGCTGCTTTGTATCCGCCTTGCTCACTGTTTGCCTCCTTTGGAGCGTACCGCGCATATGAAAGTAGATACTTGTATTGTAAAAAGGATGCAAGTAATTACTTGTAGAGTATGAGAAGATGAAAACATGCCAGTGTTTGTTCCAGATCGAAAGCGAAACGTTCGGGGAGAACGCCGTGTGGCGAGTCTGCTCGATGCGGCGGGCCGCGTCTTCGGAGAACTTGGTTACCACGCGGCAACCACGAACGCCATTGCTGCTGAAGGGAAGGTTTCCCCGGCAACGCTGTATCAGTTCTTTCCAAACAAGGAAGCCATCGCCGACGCGCTCGTGACTCGTTACGCGATGGGTTTGGCGAAAGAGGAGCGAGCTGCATCCGTAGAGGAACTTGCGTCAGCGCCATTGGAAGATGCCATCCGGCAGGTCACCGAGGTGGTGATTGAGTTTCATCGGAAGCATCCTGCATTTCGCACTCTATACGCAGAGGCTCCTCTTTCGAAGGACACCCTCGAACAAAAGCACCTCCTCTCTCAAACCTTCATCGACCACCTCTCCGAGGTGCTAAGAGCGAGAAATCCCAAACTCGATAAGCAGGAGGCTCTCTGGAGCGCCGAAATTGTCTTGACCGCCTTGATAGGTTTCCTGCCCGCCATTGCAGGTCGCAAGACATCTGCCCGGTCGCGAACAATCGACAGCTTGAATCAAATGCTGGTGCGCTACCTGGAGCCTGTGCTCAAGCCGCCTAAACGCTAGAGGCAGGTTCTTCTTGCCGGCGGGAACGAGCAACTCGTTTAATTTGAGCAAATTCTGCCTACAGGATGTGGATCACCCGGCCATTCGCAATGCGAATGGCCGGGTGATCCGCTCAATTGATTTCTACTACGACCTTGCCAAATGGACCGCGATCGAGGTGATCGAGGGCCTCGGGTAATGCGTCGAAACTGTATCGGGCATCGATGATCGGTGAAATTCGATGTGTTTCGACGAATGCGAGCAATTCTTCCATGTCGCCTCGCGAGCCGACGCTAACGCCCTGAAGTCGCAAAGTTTTGCCCATCGCGGTCAGAATCGAAATTGTTGTAGTAGGCCGATCCATGATGCCGATCAAGGCAATATGTCCTCCCCAGGCTGCTGCCAGAATGGACAGGGGCACGGCGTCCCCTCCGAGGACATCGAGGATATGGTCGGCACCCCGTCCATCGGTGAGCTGGAATACGGCCTCATCCCATGCTGTGTTCGTGCTCGTATCGATAACCTCTTCGGCTCCCAATTGTTTCAGGCGCGCAATCTTACCTGGGCTTCTGGAAGTTACTAACACGCGAGCGCCATGCGCCACCGCCAGTTGCAGAGCGAACAGTGAAACCCCGCCGCTTCCCTGAAGCAGAACGGTCTCTCCTGGCTTCAGGTTGCCGTGCTTGAATAACGCAACCCATGCCGTAATTGCAGCCACCGGCAGCGTTGACGCTTCCACCGGTGTCAGATAATCGGGATAGGCGAGCGCTCCTTGTTCAGAGAGCAAGACATATTCGGCGAGCACGCCCGGAAGTGGACCCCCAAGGTTTTCGCGGATCGCCTCGTGCGAAGGCACTCCACGGAGCCACTTCGGCCTGAAGAGGGAAATCACCTGGTCGCCAGTCTTAAAGCGAGAAACCCCAGAACCGACTGCGACAACTTCGCCCGCCAGGTCCGATCCAGGCACCATGGGGAATAAGATGGGCAACGGATACTTGTTTTCGATAACGAGTTTGTCGCGATAGTTTAGTGAGACCGCCTTGGTACGAACCAGAATCTGCCCGGGTCCGGGTTTCGGTTCGCTAATGTCGACGAGGTTAAGGTTCTCTCGTCCCGTTTTTTCGAGTAGCCAACTTTTCATATGTTCTCTATGATCCATTTCGATAATTTCCAAAATCTTCGCAGAGGTGCAGACAAGCAGAAGATGCCGTGAACGCAATTCGACGTGCTAAAAGACCGATTCGACCACGCGTCTTGCTGTGGCGTGGCCAATTCCCGACGAAGGGCCCGGAACCATCACGCTTCCTTGCCGCATCGCGTCCGGCTTGCCTCATTCCTGACTCCCCTGTGGAGCCCTCGATGCCGCTCCTATATAAGTAGATACTTGCATACGTGAAAGGATGCAAGTAATTACTTGTAGAGTATGAGAAGATGAAAACATGCCTGTGTTTGTTCCAGATCGAAAGCGAACCCTTCGGGGAGAGCGCCGTGTGGCAAGTTTGCTGGATGCGGCGGGCCACGTCTTCGGGGAACTTGGTTACCACGCGGCAAACACGAACGCCATTGCTGCTGAAGCGAAGGTTTCCCCGGCAACGCTGTATCAGTTCTTTCCAAACAAGGAAGCGATCGCCGACGCGCTCGTGACCCGGTACGCGATGGATTTGGCGAAAAGGGAGCGAGCTGCGGACATACAGAAACTTGCGTCAGCGCCTTTGGAAGAGGCCATCCGGGAGGTCACCGGGGTCGTGATCGAGTTTCATCGGAAGCATCCTGCATTTGCCACTCTGCACGCAGAGGCTCCTCTTTCGAAGGACACCGTCGACCAAAAGCACCTCCTCTCTCAAACCTTCATCGACCATCTCTCCGAGGTGTTGATTGCGAGAAATTCCAAACTCGATAAGCAGGACGCTCTCTGGAGCGCCAAAATTGTCCTCACCGCCTTGATAGGTTTCCTGCCCGCCTTGGCTGGTAGCAAGACATCTACGCGCTCGCGAACGATCGACTCCTTGAATCAAATGGTGGTGAGCTATTTGGAGTCTGTGCTCAAGACGCCCAAACGCTAGAGGCTGGTTCTTCTCGCCGCAAGGAACGAGCAACTCGTTTAATTTGAGTGAATTCTGTCTACAGGATCTGAAAATCGCAGCACGAGTGGCCAGAGTGATCCGCTCAATTGATTTCTACGACGACCTTGCCAAATGGACCGCGATCGAGGTGATCGAGTGCGCTTATCGCCATCAACTTTCAGAATCGTCGGCTTTACTGGCCAATCGTGATGCCCGCGCAGGCTTAACTTGTTCTCAGCCTGAAAGTTAGAGGCGCGTGCACAGATTGGACCAGTAAAGCCGAAAATTATCGGCCAAACTGTTTGATCCTAAGGCGCTTCCGCGGGAATCAAGGTCCAAACAGATTTGACCGGTAATTTTTAGCAACCCGGAAGTTATCCAGAAAACGGGCTTGTGGGAAGTTTGAGGATGGCTTTCTACAGAACGGACAATTCTGTAAAGGCGAACGCCACTGCATTTCTGCAGTGGCGTTCATGGTTGCGGGGGGCGGATTTGAACCGCCGACCTTTGGGTTATGCGATCTGACTCACCTTTCGATGAGAGTCGGACTGTACCTTCATCCACGAGGGATGCTCGCCATCCAGTCTCTACGCCTTCCCCCACTATTCCGGGGGCTTGGTTCGGTATTGCCCTATCGCTCACGCGACGTAGGTTCCACCGACTTTGACGAGTGATCTTCCGGTGCATTGCTGCGCCGGACGCCCAATTGCAAAAGCTCCTTAATTTAAGGACGCCCAGGAAACTCCAGGGAATCCATGGGAGCATTAGGTTATGAGTTTCGTGGGAAACTGCAAATTCAACTACTTTGCGGCGCAGATGACTACCCACGAGACCGCATGAATACTCGACGTTACGAGTAAGGTGACCCTAATTTGACCCTGCAATTTTTTATTTCGGATGTGAATCGTGTCTTGACCAGCGCCGATGTTCAATTAAAGCGTCGGCTCGGGTGTGAAGTGTTTCTGAAAGAAATCCCGTCGCCACGAGTATGATTTCTTGGCGATGGCTCCTATGCAAAGAGAACGAGACTTGCAGCGCGGAATTCGGCTCGAATATCTGACAGTCGGCTGGAACGTTCTGGAAGGATCGATCGCCATTGTTGCTGGCAGTATCGCAGGAAGCGTCGCCCTTGTCGGGTTCGGACTAGACTCTGCAATTGAGAGTTCCTCGGGCGCGGTTCTACTCTGGCGCTTGCATGCGGAACGGAACGGCGAAAACATTGAGAGGATCGAACGGACAGCG
>DATNNZ010000412.1:0-4854 GCA_035601575.1 Chthoniobacterales bacterium | reverse complement strand
TTAGCGGGTCGAAACCGCTTGAGAGGCCGAATGAATCAGGGCATTCCCCAATCGATGTAATTCTTCGCGTCCTGTATCGGATCGAGTTGGTGGACGCGAGTCCCGCAAAACTTACCGTCAATAAAGAGATTGAAGTGGTCGGTCAGCTCTTTGTACTGCTTAATAATGACGTGCTTCTCTTTGTAAAGGAAGTCGAGAGGGTTCAAGATTGCCCCAATTCACGAACGATGTTCATAGGTTTTAACCCTGGGTTATTAAATTCGGCCTTTTGAAATTCTCTTTTTCGAACTTAGCCCCTGTCCATCGGCTTCTCTCATACTCGTTTCCACGGCTTACAGTTGGCTCTCGGTATGACGGTGGCTCACACGAAGAACGAAATGAGGCAGGGAATTAGAAAGTACGGCTTCAGCAGCGCCACAGACGAATACGCTTTTACGTTACCCTTCTGAACGAATCGACGGTAAGAGCTAGTCGCTGACTTCATTGCCGGGGTGCGATACCTTTCTCAAATTAATACATTTGCGGTGAGCTGGTAAAGGCGTGGAATTCAGCCTTAGCACGCTGGTAGTAGGAAGCGCTATAGCTTCAGATGCCACAAGACGTGCCGTCGAACTTTTTGATTCCAGAGTCGAAGCAGCGCCTTCTGATTTTGTTTCCACCACGGGATCGATCGTTTGGACTGGAGCGATACCGACTATTCGTTCGAAGTCATAGGTTATCCCGCACACAATCCCATCACCTGGCAGGGTTCGTGGAACGCAACCCTTGCTGTGGAAACGGCGCGTGACTCCTCAATGATCGCCGGGTCGATCCCCGGCTTCTCGCATTCCTGTCCCCGCTCTTCTCGCTCAGGTGGCGGGTTTTTTTGTAACCCTCGTCCTGTATTTTTTCGTTCGGCTTACAAAATGGAGATTCCATTCCATGATTGGGAAGCGGCTCCATTTTCGGAATAGGTCAGCACGGTGGAATTCTGCCATCTCTGTGCTATAAGCACCTCCACAACAAGCACTTCTATGGAATTGACGCACCGTGGCACGACGGCTGCTTCCTCAATTGGCGCGTGCCCTCACCAAACTTATGAAAACTATTTCGATCCATCCTGCAGCTCCAATTTGTGTGTCGGCATTCAGGTCCGATACCATCCTGCCTTGCCGGGTCGCACCCTCCGTCATCTTAGATGAGGGATATGGCCAAAGTCGCAGTGCTCACAGCTTCTTGTGCGTTATTCGAGTTTTTCTTTCCGGTCTGATTGATAGTTCCGCCTTCCACAGCGATTCTTTGGGCCGAGAGGTTTCGGTCGTTTTCACTTCGAACGGTCCGCTGATTTATCGGTGGGAGTCGAATAACGAGAAGCCGCCTGGCCGAACATGACTACGAGTTGGCCAGCACTTCGCAATCCTGTCTTCGGAAGATTGTGGATCGCGAGCGTCATTTCGGGTACCTGCGTCGCGACTCACGATAACGCGGCAGCCTATATGATAAATACGCTGGTTGCCTCCCAATTTGATCTCGCTCATTTCGACCGTGGCACCATTGCCTTTCTTTTTGTTCACATTACCTGCAGGTGCGCTTGCCGATAGCGTAAACCGAAAGAAAGAAAGAGATTGCTTTGTGCAACCGCGCTTGCCTAACCACCATCATGGTCGCTCGGCGTAACCCGATCCGGTTTGTTCTCTACAGCTCAGGCAGGCTCATTGCTGGCGACGATTTGTTGGTCGGAACGACTCCTCCCACACTCGGTCTCGATTGCATCGTCAGCTGTTTGACTTACCGGCGGGTCGTCACCAGCTTTCTTATGAACGGCTATAAGCAACCGTCAACGAAGCTCTTGCTCTTCTACTCAATCGGTGGGGCAGTCGATCGTGTGCGCCGAAGGTATTTCGAGGTCGACCGTAATTATCAGTTAACTACGTAGCGCTGGTGCTCCCCAACTTTTTTCGCGGGAGCAAGCCCAGCGCAATAGAATTCCAAAGGCCGCTGAATAAGCGCTCGCAGGATTGGTCTGGTCCCAACGCTCTCGGTAACCTGAGCTGTGGAATCCAACGATGACTAACATCTTTGAGTTTCCGATCATCGCACCACGGATTTCGGCAATGCCCTTCAGAACCTTCATCGAGAGTTGGAGTGGGCCGAAGATTTGGTTGGGCCAGCAAATTGACGGCCAACCAAATCCTCTGCCCGTTCCAACTCCCGATACAAATTTTGAAGCGCGTTGCCAAAGTCGTCCTTCATCTCAGCTACCAGGGTCGCGCCCGGAACCGGTAAACCGCTCGAATAAGACTGCGCATCACCATATCCCGTCCCTCGACCGTTCGCCGAAGTCCTGACTCTATTACTTCGCCTTAGCTTTCGAAACTGCGGTCTTCACGGCCGATTTGGTCGATAAAATGCCGAAACCAAAGTCATAAGACTGCTGATAAAGTCGATAATTGCCGTTACGAATTCCCATTGGTGCCATTGCATAATGGGACCACTATTATCGAATCGCAGTTCTTTCGGAAATGGGGTTGCTCAGAAGTGACGCTAATCGGATCAAACGAGAGCTAATGAAGTGGAAGCCTCAGCCCCAAAAGCAACTCAGCGGCTCCCGTCCAAGGGCCGGTTTTTTGTTGTTCGCGGACGTGAAAAACCGCAAAATCAGTGGATGGCAGCACCAGAGTCCTTTTACAAAGTCGATATACCGGGGGCCACAGTTTACGTCGATACCGATAGCTATGCAAAAGCCGGGGAAGTCGCCTTGTCGGTGGTGCAAGCCAAGATGCTCAACAGTGGAGCAACTTGGAATGGACCTGATCCGATCAGGATAAAGCTCGACAGAAACCTATTGGGAGCCGCAAATCACTACCAAGAAGTCAGATATTGGATCGCTCAGAAAGTGGAAGCCTAAAAATCGATGACATGAGGCGGGGGCGGGATCGACCCGGTCGGTGCCATCCGTAGCTCCTTTATTTAAGCGGCTTCGCGGGTTTCGCGGTTTTTCTTTAACGAATTTTGAACGTTAAAGGAGCCCAGCCGGGCTTCTTTTCGCGTTATCGGTAGTCTTTCAGTCCCCGTCGTCGCTTCGAATAAAACTGTCCTCGTTCTAGGAAGGGGATGGAAGAACAATTCTTAAGCGACGTTCCGCTTACCTTATCGGAAGCGGCAGAATATCTCAAGGTCTCTACTCGGGTTTTACGAGACTGGTGTAACCGAAAACTTATTCGATACAGCCGGGCGAATTACAGGCGTTGGTATTTTCGACGATCCGACCTAGACGCCTTTCTCGATCGGCGAACCGTGAATCCGAAAGGGGTGTACGCGTGAAACCAAAACAAAGATTCTGGCAGTGGTTCGAGGCGAACGAAGCGGGGATACACGAGATGGTTGTTTCTATTCTCCGCCCAAAAGTGGATATCCAGGAAGTCAACCAACTGCCGACCTGGAAAAACTTGCACCGCCAATTAGCGAGAGTACACCCGGGCTTGCTATTCCAATTCGGTTACGCTGCTCCGACCGTTTTGGAGTTCCTCGTCTCCGCTGGCGGGATTTTCAAATTGGCCCATTGCACTAAAGAGCTGGTCGCCCAAGCTCCGTCATTACCGCGTTGGAAATTTGTCGCCTTCCGGCAGCCATTAGAAATGTTTGAGCAAGCGTCTATCGGGATCCTCATCGACGGAACGGAGCGGAATGTTTCCTTCGGCGAGATAAAGGCGACGCTCGGCCAACCAAACCATAACCGGTTCGATGTGAATCTCTATGTCCCTTATTTTGATAAGGCGAAGCAGTAAAGAAAATAGCAGCCGCAATTAACGACAACCCCGGTTTACTGAAAGCCATGCACGAGCAAGGCATTCAATTTGCAGAGTTACCGGAAGACCATTACCTGCAACCCGCATCGCCAGAAAAAGAAGAGACAGCGGTATGCAGTACGTGTGCCGAAGTAATGGCAGACATCTATAAGGCGGTCTTTTTGCGTGAGACGGCCAAAATCGAGTTCGGACCCGCTGCCGAAGATGAGGTGATGACCATGGCCGATTGGGATCGGGTGATCGATGCAGCGGAACGCGCCCGAATGATTGCACAGACCGGGTTAACCGGTTACCAAGAGGGTATGCGGCGAATCACCGAGCAGGACTACGGAGAAGGTATCACATTATGAAACAGGACACCGCACATGTGGGGTAACAGACGACGGGTTTGTCGTTGTGTTCGATCGAGCTGGAAACGTCGAGCGGAAATCTCGTATCCCTTATTGGGATACACTCACGAAAAAACAACAAAAAGCCGAAAAAGAGAAGTTTTTCAAAATGCTTGAGCAGAAAGCTCGGCGGGAAGGAGTTGCGTTGTTTGATAATCGTGAAAAGGGTTTGTCTCCGACGGTTAAGCAATGCTTGGAAGAACAATTAGATTCTTAAAAAGGCTGCGAGATGTAACCGCGCCTTATCGAACGGTAGCCGTTCTACAATATTGCTACGTCAAACTGATAGAGTTCACAGAACCGGCTGGGGATTGTTCCACCTCCAGCCGGTTTCTTTTTCCGGAGATCGGATTTTTTGCCGCGAGATGTATGCCGGTTTGTGTCACAAAACTCTACACGAAGGAGCTTGTATAAGGGGATGAAAAACCGAAAAACAGGCACCAATGAAAGAGCTAAACGATCAAACTGACAGCGTCGTGGCGAACCCGAACGACGACGAAAAGACTGCTGAGCGTCAACGGCACAAAGCGAGAGCATCGATGATCACCGTAAATGCCGGTCGTGGCTTTGTCGTGGAGTATGCCTTCTATCTGCAGGGGCTGCCCGCTGACATTAGCCTGCAGCATAATCGGGAGGCGTTGATCAAGTTGCTATGCGTGATCATCCACGGAATCGAT
>DATNNZ010000411.1:0-3870 GCA_035601575.1 Chthoniobacterales bacterium | reverse complement strand
TGGCAGAGCCTCCAGGTCGCGAACCGACTTCAATCCTTCAATCGCGCGGCGGAGCTTTGGGTCGGGAATTCGAGGGGCACAAACCGGAACGATCTCATCCGGCAGGAACTGCTCCAGGCGCACACCTGGACTACGCTGATGGCCCTCGACTAGCCCGAGCCCCACGCGCTGTTGTCGAAGATGGTCCAGCACTTCTTCGGTGTTGCCAACGATCAGATGCAGAGCGGCGGCCGGATGGTAGTGATGGAAGCGAATGAAAATCCTCGGCACAAAATATCTCGCCGCAGTTGTGCTGGCCGCCAGCGTCAGCGTCCCATTCACTTCCCGAGCCTGATCCAGCTCCCGCAAAATCTGTTCGAGTTCGGTAAAGACGTCTTGAACTCTTTCCCGAAGATGGGCGCCCCGCTCGGTTAAAGAGACTCCATTGGCTGAGCGTATGAACAGTGTCGTTTCCAGGTTGGCTTCCAACCGGCGGATGTGACCGGTAACCGCCGGCTGTGAGAGATGAAGCCGGCGCGCTGCTTCCGAGATTTGGCCAGCTTCAGCAACCGTCAAAAACGTTTGCAGCAAAATCGAAGGTATGCGGTTGAGATCCAAAACGAACGATTTAGAACCAGTCTTCTCGTTGTCCTACTCGCCAAGCCGGCGAATGCAGTCCTTTGCTCCCCACCGCAAATGCAATTCCAGGATATCTTTCGTAATCGGGTACATCGCTTCGCGGAGGAAGGACCGCTTTGGATAACCAGAGCGAGGCTTTTGGCTCTGGAGTGGTGTGCTAACGTCGAGCACTGAGCGCCTCCATGGCTTGATCAAAGGTAACTGCGCCTTGATTCGGTACATCTCGGACGGCTGCACCTAGTTGATCGGTATCAGTCATTCGCGGTATCGCGATGCAGAAAATACCGACCAGCAAAGATGCCAGTGCTACCAATGAGACCAGAAAATAGAAAGCCGGTTTCAAACGGCTAGCCGGCTCGACTGAATATTCACTGCGGGCTACAGCTTTCCCATGCAGCAGTTTTGTCTCCGTTTCTTTATTCCGTTGGAATTCCGCTGATAGCCGACGACGCGCCTCGAAAAAATCGATGACACCCCCTGAATAGATCATCGTTGGTTCGCTCACCTCAGGATGGCAATCAACCAATTTCACCGGTCTGGAAATAATAGTCATAGTAACCCATTTTCTTCTTGGCATTCGATGTTCGAATGACAGCGAAACACGTTTGCCCCGCTCTCAACCTTCGGGGGAATAGACGGCAAAATCGTAGAGATCCGTCGCTTTTTGTCCGAGTCGCCGTAATCGCTGTTTCAATCATACGGATTGCCGTGATCGACGATCTGCATCAATCTTTGGCATGTTGGCGCAGATCCGCTCATTTCTAACCGTGGTGGAAGAGGGCAATCTCCATCGAGCAGCGGCGCGGCTGCGCATGACTCAGTCGGCACTGTCGCGTCAGATGCAAGCCCTTGAACTCGAATTGGGAGGGCGATTATTGGAGCGCATGGCCACCGGTGTGCGTCCGACAGCGGGCCGCCAGGCATTGGCCGAGAGGATGGGCGCTGTGCTCGCGTCCTACGATCTGGCCAAAAGCGATACGCGGCGAGCTCTCCGCGGGGAGACGGATCAAGTGCGAATTGCTTACATCCCTTGTGCCGTCCAGCAGTACCTTCGCGGACCGTTGAGGGAGGTGCGGAGAAGTCATCCGGAAACACTTTTGAAGCTCGTGAACTTGTCTCCGGGCAAGCAAATGAACGCTCTTCGGACCGGAGAGATCGATATCGGCATCACCAACGAGAGCGGCGAGTTGCTAGCCGGCGAATTTTACACGCGAAAGCTGGCAGAGACGGGAAGTTATATTGCTGTTTCGGAGCATCACCGGCTTGCGACCCAGGATCGGGTACGGTTATCCGATTTGAAGGGCGAATCTTTTGTCAGCTGGGACTCTCAACAAATGCCCGGCTTGAACAGCTGGGTCGAGGCCTATTGCAAAAAGTACGGAAACTTTCGCCCGAAATTTCACGGGCCGGAGCAAAGCTTTGGACACGCCGCCTTCGAGTTGATCGCCAACGAAAATGCTGTTCATATCTTGCCGGGCTACGCCAGCCATCATTCTCCGCCCGGCGTCGTCATTCTACCTCTGGCGGACCCGGAGGTGACTTGGAAGATTCTGGTCACGTGGCGGCGAGGCAGAACAGGTGGTGCTCTGAAGGCATTGCTGGACGCCCTGTTTGCGAAGGTGACTCCCGAAGCTAACTAAGCGAAACGACACGGCTAAGTGCCCCGCGCCAGGCCTTAGAGCAGGTGACCCGGACCTCGCTTAGAAGCTGAAGCGCTCGCCCCTGAAACGAGGCTACAAATCACTAGCCAGCAGAAAATCATCGACAGCCAAACATTGTATCGTTATAACAACATAACGATGCAACCTTTAGACCGAAACGGGAATATCCCGCTCGTCTATCAACTCGGAGAGGCGATCCGCGATAAAATCGTGCGCGCAGAATATAGTCTGGGCGAGCCGATCCCGACCGAAGATCAGCTCCAGAAGTTCTATGGGGTCAGCCGGACCACGGTGCGACTAGCTCTCGCCAAGCTCGTTAACGAAGGCTATATCCGCCGCCAACAGGGGAAAGGCACTTTCGTCAATCCCCGAGGCCTTGTCGCCAAGGGTAAACCCAAGCCGTTTTCAAGAGACATGTTCGGGGTGAAGAGCACCACCCAAATCATTCTATCGGCGGGGATGAAAGTCAGAACTGAGGTGCTTCATTTCGCGCCTGAGTTGCCCAGCGGGGATGTCGCCGAAAAGCTTGGGATCAATGAGAAAGATCCGGTGCTGCACTTTGAGCGGGTTCGATATGCGGATGATAGACCTTTAGTTCTGGAAAGAAGCTGGATTCCCGCAGCGCAGTGTCCGGATCTGAAGCGGGAAGACATCAAAGGTTCATTATACTTGGTTCTCTTCAAAAAATACCATCATCACATCGCGGCCGCCCACCAGTCCCTCAGAGCAATTTTGGCCTCTGAGTTGGATGCGCAAATTCTCAATCTGCGAATTGGCGAACCGGTTATGCTGGTGCACGGTGTCACATACCTCGACGATGGCCGGGCGATTGAAGCGCAAGAGTCACATTTCCGTGCCGGGTCAATTGAGTTCATCATCGAGCTGGGAGGGTACTCTCAATATGCGCGTTTGATGCCACGTGACTTGCTGCGGCGCAGAAAATCAACCGCCATGAAAGCGGTCGGATCTACGGCCGGACACTAAGCGATCAACACTATTCTCGAGAGTTTTCTTATTTAGGAAAGAACTTCATGAACATTTCGAACTGGACAGCAAACGACATCTTTTCACAAACCGGACAACTAGCCATCGTCCCCGGTCCAATCGGCGGACTTGGTCACAAAACAGCTCTTGCGCTGGCAGCAGATGGAGCGCTGCAATGAAGCTGTTCTCTGACAATTCCATCGTTCCCCCGACATCACTCTTTATTGCTCGATTCTGGGGTTTTCGCGATGCCTACTATTTTGAATCACGTTTGTGTATTGGTAACGACAGCATTCTCACTCACACTCGTACCGGGCTTTAAGCAGCGAGAACGTTCTTTGCTATCGCGTAGCGATCAGGGAACCGCCCTCCTGGTGTTTCTGATCCTCGGCCTGGTCGAAGAAGCCACTGTTTCGCACGCGGGCTTGCTCAACGAACGGATCGTGGCGGTATGCGCGGCTGGTCTGATAGCCGGTCCCTGGGTGGGATTGGCTGTCGGCATCTTTGTCACCTGGTTAGCTGTCGCGTACCACGGGCTGCCGTTAGGCTCCATCGCCACTTCCATGTTGTGCGGCGGTTTGGTCGGAGGGTTGCTGTACCGCTGGCG
>DATNNZ010000410.1:0-3688 GCA_035601575.1 Chthoniobacterales bacterium | reverse complement strand
CGCAGGCGGAATAAACAGTTCCCAAGGCTGAGCCATTAATCGCTTCCGCATGACGCTCTCCCGGCCAACCTAGGCCGGCGATTCCGACGCGAATCGAAGATGACGAAGTCATAGCTTAATTAAGTACGACTTTCGTCGCCGTCGAGGGAGGGAGACATCAGAATTTCAGAATCCAGAATTTAGTAGCCAGGACGACCGGTTTGGTGAAGTCGAGCGATCTCTTCGTCGCGCTTTGAGGCCCAACCGCTAGTCCGCAGGAATCATGAAAAAGCCGAAGAAACGGCGGAATTCTGCAGGCTAGCGCCATTTAAGCGGAACCGGGCTTGACCGATATAGTAAGCTGAAGAGAAGTAGTGAACGCATCCGAGCAAGGGCCATTCGAGTTCAATTGGGATCACGAACCCCAGGGATTCTTCATCCGAGGGGAAAATACCGAAGTCTCTCTCTTATTCGATTCCACCGCACGCGTGTGGAGATTGAGGATTTGCAAGCAGAAGACTTCGCTGGGCGAACCCATGACCTATGAGGTGGTCTTTAAGGAGAGATATTGTCCAACGGCTGAACAGGCTATAGCGGTCGCGAACGAGATCCTGAATGTGGAGCTCCGGGAGTGACCGGCGACCTGTCCGACAAAGCCTATCATGATTTGCGTTATCGCTTAAGTTGGCGAAGTCGGAAGCCGCGATTCAGGATAGCCTGGCCTGCAGGGCCAGGTAGGCTGATCTTTTATTCATCCCGGCGGACCACCATCGTAGTCGAGTTCCTTGTCTGCTGAACAAATGGATTATTATCTCCGAGTCGGGTCCAAGGCCCGGTCGGGACATCGCTGAACTCAACGAATTTCCAATCTACCGAATCCATTCCTCCGATGCTTAAAAAATCACGAACTGCAGGACTGAGATCAATGCCTGCGTCATGATTTTGATTCGAAAGAGGCCGTTCATTACCGAACACATACTGCCAGTGATCGGTACGGAAAGGCCCCGCATCCTCCCACTGGGCGTAGCAGACACGTGCTCCTCGCCGGATCGCAACCCAGCGATCTTTTAAAATTGAACGTCCGCTTTGCAAGAATGAACTTTTAAACCAAGGGATAATCTGCGCGGCTTCAGGTTTGGTATGACCGTGGCTGACATCGCTATAGGGAAGCGCGATGTAAAAGGGATTCTGGCGCGGGATGAACCTGTTGGGCAAAAAATCGACGCGCTGAGTGGGAGAATCCTCGCCGCCGTAATGTGCCATCCATCCGCTGTCCCATGCGCTGCTGGTATTTGACGGGCTCCCGGAACTGGTCGGTTCTCCGATCCAGAAAGTCGTGGCAACGATATTCTCTTTCCAAGAGCCGCCGTCTTCACCGGTGGAGAGCGAAAAAGCCGGTCCGTCGTTTGGGTCTGGATCTTTTATCGACGAGTCACCCGGATGAAATCTCTTTTGAAGCTCGGCGATCCCGAGGGTACCGCTAGACTCAGCCTGCACGAAGCTGATTGAAGTTCGAACGATGCGGAGTCGCCGATTAATATGCGCGGGCTTTTGAGCCACGTGTGGTACCGCGTATATTGATGAAATATTCAGGCCGACGCTTAAGGCCAAAAGAATGGCCCGGTTAATCGAAACAAAATTTAATATGGTCATTGCTTTTCATGACCCTCCCTGGAAGACGGGGCTACGCGACATCTGATGAACGCCAACCGCGTGTAAAGATACCTGCTGCTGTTCACTGCCCGAGCGAGGCTCTACAACCGAGCTATAACTGAACTACGGTGTTGAGAGACGGAAGGTAATCGGTCGACTTATTCGCGTGAGCTTAAATCCCATGACGGTCGATCTCACAAGGGCTTTAATCGCAAGGTTGCGAGACCCTTAATTTCCATAGTCGCTATAGGTCCTGCTAAATAAGCTCTATTCCTGGCTCCTCCTTCTTCGAACACAGAGCGAGCAACGCGGAAAAACAGCCAACCGCCCGCGGCCCGGAGGGTTGCGGCGTTCAAAATGGGCAGCCGGCAGCCCATTTTGAACGCAACGACGTCACCATTATATGCGAGACGATGCACTAGCCTGTCCGAGCGGTTCCATCGCCGCCTCGCAAGCACTTTACGTGTTGGACTAAGGTCCAATAGAAATCTGCCTTTGAGTTCGGATAAGTTACCTGCTGGATGGGTTTCGACCGGATGCTTAAAGCAGCAGTGACTGGCCCGCATAGCGGAGTCAGGCAACGGCTTTTTCTCAAGGTTGGGGTGATGCAGTAAGCCATGCGCAAGCCGGAAGAAGATTTATGAGAGTACCAACCATTGTCTTGGCAGTTGCCACTATTGGGCTAGGTTCCACAGCGTCGGCAGACCCCTACAAGGATCTCGCTACACAAGGGTACCGCTGGGTGATCGTTGACGGCCCTTATGCGTGTCCGTCGAAAGATGACCTGCGGGAGATCACTAGACACCACACCGACCGGATCGAGCTCGAAATGGTCCAAAATCTCCGGGCCTACTATCTCATCCGAGGGACTATCATCCAGGTGGTCCAGGAGGACGCCGCTTCAGGGATCTCGGAAGTCCACCTCCCGGGAGGCTTCAGGACTTTTTGGACCGTTACGAGATTTCTTAGCAGAAGTCCCATTAGAGATACTTTCGGAGTGGTGCAAACGCCCACAACATCGGATCTGCTGCTCCAAGGTCAAACCGTCGTAGCCTCGCCGACGCCTAGTGAACCACCAAAGACCGATGCTGGTGCTTTGAACCAGCAAGATGCAACGCCAACGCCCAGGTCGAAGTAGAGTTGCGGGTTTGCTTGGCTGTCGAAGATGCTTTTTGTCGGTCGTTGTTGCCGAGATTACATCCTTCGACCTCGGATTCAGTCGAAGGCATCTGACAAATTCGGCGGTGAAGTGTCTCTGACATTTGCCTCCTCTCCGGTGCTCGACGTCATTGGTTCATTTCGATCACGACTGCATCACCGCCCAGACTCAACATCAGCCCTTCCCGCTTGGCCTTTAGATGCATGACCACGCCCTTGCGATTCTGGAGCCATAATTCGCCCGCACTCGTGGTGCCGAGAGCGAAGCCATAGCGCGCCTGTGCGTACGCGCCCGCGAAGTCATCCAACCGTTGTAGCCCATAGACCTCGCCCCTGGCCTCAATCTTCGAAACGCCAATCCCTCCCACGCCGAGGCCGCCGACGTTGAACGCGTAGGTGCCGCCTTTGTATTTTAGAACGCCGCCGCCTGCATTGCCGCTGCCGAGATAGGCGGCCTGCACCTGTGTCATTCGGACATAGCCAGACAGCGGCTTGCCTTCCAGACTCACCGAACTCTGATTGGCGCACCCGGCGATGCTCAACAGGCCAGCGGTGGCTAATGCGAGGACCCCAGATCGGCGCCACCACGTTTCTGTGCCGGTCCTCGGCCGACAGCAGGTTCGCCTGAAGACGAGCCCTGGACTATTGATCCTGAGGCCCCTGCGATGGTGTGGCCGCCAGATCACCGGTGCCGCCGACACTGCATGAGAATCTTGCATGGGCGAAGCATAGCAACACGCCTTTGGGCACGGCTATTGGACCTTAGTCCAATAGTTCGAGCGCTTGCGCGATCAAGATCGGAACAAGTTTGTGCTACTCATAATAACGCACACGCTGCAAGTTCTGGATCGCCACCTGGCCTTGAAGATCAAACACCACGCTTAACGACGGCTGAAAA
>DATNNZ010000409.1:0-2307 GCA_035601575.1 Chthoniobacterales bacterium | reverse complement strand
GCCTGGCGACGAAATGCAAACTAGCGGTTTGCACTACTTCGGCAACCCAACGCGCTTGATCAAAGCAGCAAAGCGAGGATCGTCGCGCAATGGATCCATCAATGGATCAACGCTCAGAAGCGGAACGTAATAACCGCGCTCGTTAAAGCTTTTTTCCAGCTCGATAATGGCCTTATCTTTGTCTCCCAGTCCGACATAGAGCATGGCAAAGGTGTAGGAGTCTACCGGTTCGGTTTTTTCGAGATCACGTAACTTCTTTATCGCATCCTCTGCCTTATCTCGTCGGCCGGTTTTCGCATACGCGTATCCGGAATAAAGGAGAAAGTACTGGTCCGACATGTGGTTTTTCAGCGACTGTTCGCTGAGGGCAATGGCTTCGTTGTACATTCCGAGACTTTCGTAGACATTTGCGAGCCAAACGCGGGCGGTAATGTGGTTCGGTTCAAGATCGTATGTTTTCCTGGCTTGCTCAAGTGCCCGGTCGTTTTGCCGCGCATACATATAGGCTCCGGCAAGGTTCGCATTCATGGCGATCGAGAGAGGTTCAAGCTCCAAGGCCCGCTTTATCTCGCGAATTGCTTCATCCATGCGCCCCGCCGGAATCAGGTAGATTAAGCCGTACCGATAATGGATATCAGCCACGTTCGGATTGAGTTCTATTGCCCGTTTGAATTCACGCTCCGCTTCTACCCAATTCCAATCGTAAGCAGCAAACGTGGTCGCCAGGGCCCCGTGAGCATCAGCCAACGACGGATCGATCTCTAAGGCTTTCTGGGCCGCAGCTTTGGCTTGGGGAAAGGCCTCTTTGGGGCTGAGATAAGAATAGGACGGCATCATCGAGTAAGACTGGGAAATGCCGACATATGCCAGCGCGAAATTGGGATCAAGCCTGGTAGCCTGTTGAAAATACCCGATCGCCTTCTGGACGTCTTCCTTTGTTCGGTTCGCAAAATGGAAAAGGCCCTTCAAATAGAGCTGATAGGCTTCGTTGCTGTCGGTGTATTTCTTCGCGAGCTTTTGCTCGCCTTCGCCCGACAATTTCAACTGCAGCTTGTTCGTGATCTCGGCGGCAATCTCGCGTTGGGTTGTCAACAATTCCGACATCTTGCGTTCATACTGCTCGCCCCACAGTAGTTTGTTGTTGCGTACATCGACCAGCTCGACGCTGATCGTCAGATTCTCACCGCGCTTCACAATCCGTCCCGTCATGACCGCGCTCACGCCGAGCTCGTTGCCGATCTTTTGCGCGTCGGTTTCCTTGCCTTTGTAACGAAAGACCGAACTCGTCGGGCTCACTTTCAGATTCGGCAGTTGTGAGAGCCGATAAATCAGCGATTCCGCCAGACCGTCCGACAGATACTCGGTGTCCGCGTCCGCGCTCCGGTTCTGAAACGGCATCACGGCGATCGAGTTGATGGTTCCCTCGGCGGTGCTGTTACGAGCGCGCCAGAACAGACCGAGCCCGATGCTTCCCGCGACGAGCATCAGGGCCACAACGACCGTTGCGAGTTTGTGCTGTTTGACTTCGGTGAGGATGTACTCGGCGCTGGAGGCCGGATGCGTGTTTGGAGTTCCGCCTTCAGGCGGCAAAGTTTGGGCGTCCAATGCGATTCCGCCTGAAGGCGGTACTCCGAACTTTTGGGGAGGCGGCACCGTCGTATCAATCCCCGCGCCTTGCAGTTCGCGCCGCAGCTCTTTCAACTCGATCGCGACATCCTTGATCGTCTGATATCTCTCGTCCGGATCCTTCGCCAGACATCGCCGCACGATGCGCTGCAGGTCCGCCGGCGCCGACGGATTCAAGTCGCTTATCGGCAGCACGGGTTCGTAGATGACCATGTGGAGCGATTTGACGACTGAATCACCAGCGAAAGGTTTTTTACCGGTGGCCGCCTCAAACAGAAGGCAGCCGAACGAGAAGACGTCTGAGCGCTGATCGACTTCTTTGGTCTTGCCCTGGGCCTGCTCGGGCGACATATAACCAATGGTTCCCATCACCGTGCCCGGGGTCGAGTGCTGCGGCATTACCGCGGTTGCTACTTCACTCGAATCACCTCCAGACATAGGAGGTTGCTCGATCAGTTTGGCGAGACCGAAATCAAGAATCTTCGCATGACCATCACGTGTGACCATGATGTTGTCGGGCTTGAGATCGCGATGAACAATGCCGGCGGTGTGGGCTTTCGCCAGCCCTTCGGCGGCGTGTTGCAGAAACCGGAGCAGCTTTGTCAGCTCAGTTCGCTCCTGATGAATCTTCTCGCGCAGGGTCACCCCTTCGATGTACTCCATCGCGATGAAGTTCGTGCC
>DATNNZ010000408.1:0-4278 GCA_035601575.1 Chthoniobacterales bacterium | reverse complement strand
CGCAAAAAACCGCTACAACGACTCTCGATCATAAAGTTTTTCATGTTAGCGGTCCCTTTCGTTTCTGTGCTTGGAGCCCAGAGAACAGTGGATGCCGCCTCATTCTCCCTCAAACCAAGCTGGGCTAGATGAAAAGACTATCAAAAGAGTATTACAACGGATTTATCCGGCTCGGGGACGTTGCTCCGGATGAAGTGGAGCTACCCCGCAAATGCCAGTCAGATTTCCACATCGCCAGGCGCAAATCACAAAGGGCATGGTCGGGCCTGATATCCGACGAGCGTTTTAACGCCATACTTCAGCGAGTGGAGACCAACCGCGAAGGAGAGCTACTCTCCGAGCCCTCCGCCATGGCCGCTACCAGTTAAAGAATAGGGCTGCATCTGGAGAAGCATTTGCAAGAGATCGTTGTTAACCGCATGCCCGGTTTCAACAGCGGACGGTGTTAAAGTAGCCAATATTGCCTGGTTTAGAGTCCTCGCGAGAGAATGAAGTAGAGGCCGATGCCCTGCCGGAGCCTGCGCCGGATATTTGCGCCGAGGTATTGGACTCCTCCGACGATCGGAGAACCATCGATCACAGAGGAGAGCTTTATTTTGGGGCCGGAGCGAAGGAGGTATGGATTTGTGACCAGGATGGCAGCATGCACTTCTTCTCACCTCGTGGCCGACTGGAGCAGTCGCGTCTGTGCTAGAGCTTTCCCGAACACTATTCGCTGAAAGTTTTTAGCGGGGATCGCCTCTGCTGATGGGTTAAATCCACTAGCTAACCCTGTTCCCAAGGATTGAAACGCGGCGCTTGTGCTGGACACAGCAACGCCAGCGTCATTGCTGGCTAAAGCAGTGTCATGGTCATAACTGCGTCCGATTTTACGAAAGCGCCAAACCGTGACGCTCACAAAACTCCTGCCGTCCTTAACCGCTCATTCCGAATTCTCTTACCAGTCGCTCCACTTCTGCGCGGCTACGCCGCTGCCGCTTCGTTCCTAAAATGCCATTCATCCTCCCAGTTGAGCAAAACGCACCGCCGCTGCTAGGTGGGTTTGCCAGGACGCTTACTCACAATTTGTGTTGTTTACCAGTCCGAAACAATTACTAAGGTCATTTAGCTCGCCTTCCAACAGGCTACTCCTTATCTCGGACCAGCAGCGGGCGATGAGGTTAGATGGGAAGAGGGTCGGCTCTTCCCTCGAGAAATTACCGCCGTGAAAGGGCGGTGTCCCAGCGGAATCCAAGCGTAAAGATAATGGTTCATATCATGCTGATGATCGCGGACCCGGCTTTTGAGCGACGCTCGCCATTGACGCTCTGCTTTGAGGATACGATCCTTCTCTCGCCCCAAATTTTGCTTTTATTGAACGAGGTCAAAATTACCCGGCCCGAACTCGGCTTCGATCGCGGCGAGAATCGACGAGAGCAGGACAGTCTTGAGCACCTCTGGCTTGTCGCCATAAACTGCCTGGATCCGGTCCACGAGCTGCTTTCCTTCCGGGAACCATAACCACGCAGAACGGGCTTCGTGAATGACGTCCGAGTCGGTCTCGGGAGCGGCTATCAGATTCAGCAGTGAATCGATGAACGCACGACGGTTTCGCACACCCTCTGCCTTGGCTTGCGAGTCAGCCCTCTTCTCTTCTGCCGTCATTCGGCATTTACTCGGATCAAAGCCCATTACCCCTTTGTCCATCGTGTCAGATCCTCCGAATTGACTCGGCGGCGGTAAGCTTCGGTCAAATAGGAAACGCTTTTACGTTTAAGCTCACGGCGCAGCACGCCAAGTGTTTCCTTTGACGCCGAATCGGGTTGGCCGTTCCTTTCCGTGTCGCTCAGACGCCTTTTGCTAAGGCATTCCTTCTGACCCCTCGCGACACGGACGTTCCTGGAGCCTGAGAAATCCCGAAGCAGGTGGCGAGGCGACGACCATTCTAAAACTCGAGAGGAAACAATGAAAATCCGCTTACTATTTGCCCTTGTAGGATTGGCAATCAGCTTTGCTTTGCCGACCTTTGCTCAACAAACAAACACGCCCGATCCACAATTACGTGAACGGCTTATCACTCGCATTAAGGCACATACCGATGCACTCGACAAGAACGATGCTGCTGCCGTTGCCGCGAACTTCACGGAGGACGCGGTTAATGTGGAGCAAGATGGACCGACTTTCGGTCGGGAGGCTATCGAGAAACTTTGGGCAGACAGGTTCCAGAAAGTGCATTTCAGCAACAACCTCGTCACGGTCGATGAGGATTCCCCCCACATTATAGGTACGGATGGTAAACAGATGTGGGCGACCGGAGGGTGGAGTGCGACCATTCAAGGCCAGAACTTCGGTCCTACACAAATCAAGGGATACTGGTCAGTGATTCGTGAGGGCGATGATTGGAAGATCCGGATGCTTACCTCGAATGTAACCCCAGCACCGGCTGCGACACCGTCCCCGACGACCACCCCGACTAACCAGTAGCCGCTGATTGATCTCTCTACAACAAATCAACAAATCACCCTAAAAGCTCAGGAGAAGACCCATGAGACTGCACGTCCTACTTGCCCTTGCAGGGTTGGCGATCGGCTTTGCTGTGCCAAGTATCGCGCAAGATGCCATGAAGGTCGTAACCAGCTGATGAGTTGGCTTGGAAAGAGCACCCGGTGTTCAAGGGCGCGCAAACCGTCATCCTGGTCGGAGATCCAACGAAAGCAGAGACAATCGTTCAGCGCGTCAAGTTTCCACCCCATTTCAAAGTTCCGCCGCACACTCATCCTTATTCGGAAGTAGTCACTGTGCTTAGCGGCACCTATTAAGGCGCGCCCGAAGCAGGAATTCGTGCGCCCCACTAGGGATTGAGAAAAACGAGCGTGTCGGAAGGGTGACCGAATTTTGCAGCCACCAGCCCGATCTCTGCTGCTTCCAGAAATGGCTCGCAGTTCTCACAGATGCGGCCAGCCAAGTTCGAATCCCAAAACGAGAGTTCTCGTTGGGTCTTACAGAAGGCACATTCGCCTAGAGCTTTTTTGAGTAACGGTCTAATCGATAGGCTCATTTTGATGTTGGTGTTTTTCGGAGCGCATAGAAAGTCGCTTGTTAGTTTCGGATTGTTAGATCACCTAAGACTGTAACCAATCTTTCCCATCGAGTTTCTGTCGTGAAGGAATATTCTTAAGATAGGCTATCGTGTTAGAAGCGATTTTCCCAGCGCAACGGACGAGATAGTTTTTCGGGTCGCTCGTTTTGTTAGAAGCAATAAACACTACGTGCTTCGAGACGGTCATCTTTTGTCGCATTTGCCTTAATCGTCGTTTCAACTGCCCGCTCCGCTCTTTAAACCCTGTGGTCGTAGAAAAGGTCATCTTTTGTTAATAAGAACAGCTCACTGATTCTCTAATAAGAGCATAAACTAACAGTGAGTAACGGCTAACTGTTTGAACTGCCACAATCGGCGTTCGGGTGAGGTGGTCGGCGGTCCTCGACAAACGAGGACCGATGTCAAATTATTTACATCACTTTGGCGCTAGTAGAGAATCGAGAAACGGACCGATTCGTGAATTAACTTCTTCGATATGCGGAGCGTCGTTCACTTCTTTAGGCGCTAGCTTCACCAGGGAAGCGTGCGGGATTGCCCCGGCCAAAGCTTCAGCGAAAGAGACCGGGTGAATAGGATCATTTGGGGTGGCCATGATTAACGTCGAGACATTGACTACTGAAGCTCTACTCAGGTCGAGCCCGGGCTGGCCCGCCGGCAGAGATCGCAATCGAGCAATCGCAGCTTCTCGCAGACTCGGATCTGAGACGACACAACGGACTTGCCCCAAGAGAGAGTTTCCCGCATCGGCGCTAACCGCGGCCAGTTCCCGGTAAATGTCGCTCATCTGTAGTTGTCGCAGTGCGCTGTCGGGTGATGATGCATCTTGAAGAAGTCGGGCGGCTTCGGTGTAGGCAGCGACAGCGGTTGTTGACATCGAACCATTCAGCCACGCCGGCCGGCTAAGAACCAGCCCAAGGCAGCGCTGCGGATAACGTGCCGCAGCACTCAATACAACGGCTGCTCCCATCGAGATACCGCCGAGCACGGCTCTATCTGTCTCCAAGTGGTCCATGAAAGCGATTAAGTCATCAGCGAATCGATCGATGCGCAGTTTCTTCGGATCGCCGACCGGGGTTCCTCCGTGTGCTCTGAAGTCAAAAGCAGCTAGTCGAAATGGCGGAGCCTGACTGGCTGACTCATGGTCGTCAGCGCGAACCAAGAAACGAAAAGGCTGAGCAATGGTGCCGCCGATCCCGTGC
>DATNNZ010000407.1:0-2513 GCA_035601575.1 Chthoniobacterales bacterium | reverse complement strand
TGTCCATGTCCACTACTCGGGTATGCCTGTTACAGGAGCACGTCAGGGCTTCTAATCTGCGAAGACTGGCTGGGAAAAGCCATTGCCTAGTAGCTGCGCCAAGACGGGCTTAGATGAACGCTTACGAAGAAGATTGACTTTGCTTTAGCTGAACCAGGAAATGCCATCTCAGTGCGAAATGTGGAACATGGCTAGAGCGTGTCAGCTACCTTCGCCAGCCGCTAACACAAGCGGTGTTTGATCGTCAACGAGCTGCTGGATGATTAACGGCGCGGTCAGGCGCAGGATCGAACCGAAAGCGATTACCACGCGATCGGTGCAATCGGGGCGCCAATCCAACAAGTATTCCGCATCTGCCAATGCGGGAAGCAGCAAATGGGGTAACACGTTGACGCCATTCGGGATCATCCCGACCCCGAATACGGCTACTCCGAAGCCGGCTAGAACCGCTGCCCGCAGGCTGGCGATGCTTGCGCTCTCGAATCGAATGGACCAGCGAAGCCCGTGTTCTCGAAGAGTGCGCAGGATTATTTCGCGCGAAACGCTTGGGGAAGGAAATAAAACTAGGGGAACTATATCATTACCCGCTTCAAATACGCCCGGCTGACCCACCCATACCAGTTTCTGGCGGCAAAGAGACATCCTTTGGTTGCGGCCCGCGACGCGTTTCGTTAGAACCAGATCCACGCTACCTGCTTCCAGACGCTGCAGCAGGTCACGACCCAAACCTGTTTCGATCGTTAGTTCAAAAAGCGGATGTTCACGACGCAAACGGCCCAGTATATAGGGAAGAGCGGTGATACCGAACTCTTCCACCATCCCAAGCCGCACCGATCCTTCTAATGGGGGCTGAGCAAATTGCCGACGAGCCCGCCCGATCACCTCCAACAATTCACGGGCATAGCCGAGCATTGCTTCTCCATCGGCAGTCAGTCGCACAAACTGAGCGTTCCTTTCAAATAATGGCCGTCCGATGTCCTCTTCTAAACGTCGAACCTGAATACTGACCGTGGGCTGCGTTAGATGAAGCCGTTCCGCAGCTCGGGTGAAATTACCGGTCTCCGCGACCGCCACGAAGGCGCGAAGCCGTTCGGGTTCAAGAAAGTCGTGATCTATCATAGAAAAAGCGCATTTTGAGAATTTACACATTTTATAAGCCAAGATGGGATCCGTCGGTTCTAAATTAGCGGCTCATCGATTTGTCAAATAATGACGGCGGAAGAAGAGATTGCGTGTAATCGGCGATTGGCCAAGGCGAACGAGGCACTTCGCAGTTGTCTCGATGCACTCGCCTCGGTGCCCGAACTGGATGAGTTTCTTGGCCAGGTGATGGCCGCTATTTCTCGGCAGTTGGGTGCTGTCTCCTCGCTGGTACGAGTGCTCGATGCCGAACAAAAAAGCACGACGCTAGAACTGTTCTTCAAAGATGGTCAGATGATGTCTCCCGAGCAGGCGAAATATCCGGAGTGCTTTCGATCCTTGCCGCTGGACAAGCTGGGTTTCACATCATTGGAGGACCCGATTATCGTAGAGCATGTCGCCGACCCGCAGACGTTGCTGGTGCCTGGCGGCTTGCGCTGCTATTTACTCGGGCTGGGCGTCAAAACCTTATTGATCATTCCGTTGACCTGTCGTGGTCAGGCCAACGACGTATTAAGCTTTCGGTTTATGGAGGAGCGCGATTTTCAAGCGGAGGAGCTCGAGATTGCGAGAGCTTTAGCCACCCAAGCCAGCCTGGCTATTCGGCTTACCCAATTAGCAAAGACGGCCAGACAGTCCGCCGTGCTGGAGGAACGAAATCGACTGGCTGGTGAGATTCACGATTCACTGGCTCAGAATTTTGCGGGGATAGCGATGCAGTTGGCGGTTGCCGAGGAGGAATTGGCTGCAGGCGAGGGAGCTCCTTTGTGCCGGGTTCGGTTAGCGCATCAGATGACCGAGTTGGGCTTGGCGGAAGCGCGCCGTTCCGCGTTGAGCTTGCGATCGACTGTCATAGAAGAGTCCGGACTAATCGGGGCGCTTCAAATGTTGGTCGAGCGCTCGAACGTGGCAGGTCGGTTGCGTTGTAATTTTTGCTCCAACTGTATCCCTGAGGAAACCTTGCCACCCCGAGTACAGCATGAGCTGTTACGTATTGCACAAGAAGCGATCAGCAACGCGGTTCGTCACGGTGAACCGACCGTCATTATCGTGACTCTTCGTTGGGAGGCGCCTCATCTGATTTTGCAAATAAAAGACAATGGGTCTGGGATTCCTAAGACTCGTCGGCAGAAAAGTGAAACTATCGGACTGCGCAGTATGCGGGAACGAGCTGCCAGATCGGCGCAAAACTAGTTGTCCGGACAGGTCCCAGCCGTGGGACAAGGATAATCGTCACCGTGCCGATCTCAGTATGAAAAACTCGCCTGATGCTATGACACAACAGATACGTATTATCCTAGCGGATGATCACCCGGTCGTTAGGCAAGGATTGGCTACCATTCTCAAATCGCAGAAGGACATAAAAATCGTAG
>DATNNZ010000406.1:0-10546 GCA_035601575.1 Chthoniobacterales bacterium | reverse complement strand
TAACTCCCTTGCTTTTTCCGCACGAAAATGCCGTAGCGTTTCGAATAAGACGTGCTGTTTTACAACGGCGACCAGTCCCAAGCTGTCTCCAAGAGTAGCTATTGTTATATGTTTCCACGGGACGGAAAAACCGTAAGTCCGTGATACTCCGCCATTTCAAAATGAGATGGTGCTGTCCAAAGTAGCTGCTGCGCCCTCAGTGACGCATCGACGGCCGAGGCATAGTCCCCGGCAAAGAAGCGAGCTTGCAGCTTTCGGATCCAGTAAAAGCACTCGGGTAACGCCGCCGGATCACTTGCCAAATGGCGCTCGAACCGAAGCTCATCAAACTGCCCATCGTCAAAGCAACCAAATTTCGGCGTTAAGCTACGGAGGGTCCGGGTAAGCCCGAGCTGCGGTGTGACGAGAACAAACCGAGCCTTCTGAGCAAACTCGAGGCCATGCTCGGCTTCACGTTGCACCTCCTTGAGCGGATCTCCCGCTGCCAGAAGGTTCGTGTTTAGATTGCTGCAACTGGCAGCAGCAAAAACGAGATCGCCCGCTTCGTTCGCGGCCTCGAAAGCCCGATGTACCAGGTCACGGCAAGCCCGGACGTGTTTCTTCCATGGCATGACGTGACTTCCGAAAAGCGTATAGGTCCTTGCCTGAAAACGCTTCAAGCCGCGTTTTTCGACCAGTTCATAGCCGAGCTGACCGAATCGAATTCCGTCCTGGTAGTTGCCGAAGTTTGGGCCGGCTATCATGCCAAGGCATACATAGGCGAAGGACGAACCGTCGCTACTGGGATCCGAAGCCGAGAAGGGCAGATTCCCCGTTAGCATTTCGTAAAGCACGACGCCAAGCGCGTAGAGATCACTCCGGGAATCAATGGAGCGATTCATTCGACCGGTTTGTTCAGGTGCCATATACGGAAGCGTCCCCGCGATAAACTCGGGTGGCTCAGGAGGCTGGCGCTCGCGGGAAAGCCGCGAAGCAATACCAAACCCGGTCAGCCAGCATTGGCCGGTGACGGAGTTGGCCAGAATATTGGCGGGATTGATATCCTTGTGAATAATACCTCGCGGATGCAAAGCACTAATCCCCGCCGAAAGGCTAATCGCCAGACGTAATGCCAACCTGATATCCAGCGGTTGCCGACTCGCAGCCGGTGGTTCGCCGGAAGCGTCGAGGGCGAGACCGAACAAATGACTAAGAGGGACACCGCCGGGATCCTCCAGCACGAGCACCGTCCGGTCCCAGTAGCGCGCCATTGCAATCGGTCGGGCGGCCCACTTCGGATCAACCTCTTCTCTCAGAGAATATGCCTGCTCCAGCGACTTCAGAATTTCCGGTGCGGGATACTCCGCCAGAGGCGAAAGCACCAGAACCCGACTACGCGAGACGCTTCGTCGCGGCTCCTGGCTAACGTTAGCCTCATCCAAGATTAAGGGCGCGCCATAGCTTGCGAAGGCGGCCCGAGACGCATCGTCCTTACTCCGCCCGCGATAAAAAGTAAACTCTTCACCCTTCCGTAGCGCCTCGAGGACATATCGGGATAGCTCAATCACGGGTGGGGCTCCAGCACCCGCAAAATTACACTATTCTTTCCGTGATCAACCAACCAACCAAAGTCCGAAATCTCGCACCGAGATTCGCTCGGTCTTATTCTATGCATAAGTGGCTGGTTGGCGGCCACAAGCAGTGAATAATAAAAGGTTCTATTCCGACGGTAGACACCGGTCGCGGCGGAACGAAAATCTTTAATTCCGAAATCTCGTACGGCTATCCAACCGACTGCGTTTGACGCATAAGTGTCTGATGGACGGGCACAAGCAGTGAATATAAAAAGTTGGCACGCAATGTGTTCGATCTCGAGGCACGAGAACATAAACTAACCTATTGGCGCTGGTTCGAATTCTTGAAGAACATGTTGGTCATGAGTTGGGGTAACCTCCAGCGATCGGGAGCGGAAATGCTTTTTTTGGGGATATAACACCGCTTTCAAGAAGCGCCTACGTGCACTTGAAAAGCGCTCGTTAATAATAACCGGATAGATAATAACCTGATATTAAGACTGTGAAAGGTTATCATATCGTTTCACTAGCGAAGCTACCTCAAAACTAAAATTGGAATATTCGTATGCGAGCAATCATCCTTAAACAGTTCGGTGGACTTGACAGCCTGGCGATCGAAAATCTGCCTGATCCAGTCCCGCAGCCGGGATCTGTTCTTATCGAAGTGAAAGCATTCGGCATTAATCACGCCGAAACCCACATGCGCAAAGGAGAATGGGCCGAAGCAGCAACGGTTAGTGGTATCGAATGCGTTGGCCTGGTAAAATCTTGCCCGGGAGGGGAGTTCGCCGCGGGAACCAAAGTGGCCGCATTCATGGGCGGCCTTGGGCGCACCATCAACGGCAGCTACGCTGAATACACATGTCCGCCGGCTACTAACGTAGTACCCATTAAAACTGATCTCTCATGGGAAGACTTTGCGGTGATTCCTGAATCATACGCGACCGCTTGGACGTGCCTGCTTCGTAACTTGGAAATTGCTAAGGGTCAAACGTTGGTTATCAGGGGCGCAACATCAGCTTTGGGTCGCGCGGCCCTTAATATTGCGGCCGACGTCGGCGCTCACATTATTGGAACTACTCGCAAGCAGGCAAGATTCGAGACGTTGAAAGAACTTGGAGCCCATCGAGTGGAGATTGAAGCGCCGGATCTCTCAGGGCGAATCCCTGAAAGGAAGCGGATCGACGCCGTCCTCGATCTTGTCGGGAACACCACATTCATGGATTCTCTTTCCATGCTGCGACGGGGTGGACGTATGTGCCTTGCAGGATGGCTGGGTGGTCTTGATCCCGTGAATAGCTTTAATCCTCTGCTTCAGATGCCGAGCGGAGTTTATTTCACTTTTTTTGGCAGTTTTGTATTCGGCACTCCGGACTTTCCGGTCTCGGACGTTCCTCTGCAATCCATCGTCGATAAAGCGGCCGCCGGAGTCTATAAAGCCAAACCGGCGCGAATCTTTCAATTCAACGATATTCGGGAGGCACACGAGGCGATGGAATCGAATCAGGCCAATGGCAAAATGGTGGTTCGCATCTGAGGTCGCGCGTGAAGGGCGAAATTTGTTAACAAGTGCTAGTTCGGACCCAGTCACTGAACTCCGCGTCGGCGATAGGCTCTTGAAAGGTATGAAGATCACGTTGGCTTTCGACGTATATGGCACCCTTGTTGACCCTTCTGGCATGGCGAAACACCTTGCAGACGATCTCGGAATCGAAGCGGCTAGCTTTGCGGACCTCTGGAGAGAGAAACAACTCGAATACAGTTTTCGCCGCGGTTTGATGCATAACTACGCCGACTTTTCGATCTGCACGAGTGATGCTCTGAACTTCACGTGTCAACGATTCAAGACTGCCATCTCCTCGGAACGGCAAAGCGAATTACTGCGCCTATATCAACATCTGCCGCGATTCGACGACGTCACACCGGCGCTTCACTCACTACGCGCCGCGTTCCGTCTGTTCGCCTTCTCCAATGGTAAGCGAAGCGAGATCGACGCGGTTTTATCGAATGCGAACATCCTTGACTATTTCGAAGGTATCGTCACAGCGGATGATGTCCGAAGCTTCAAGCCAGACCCTGCCGTATACAGTTATGCACGGCACGCGACGAGAGCTTGGTCCTCGCCATTTTGGTTGGTCTCAAGCAATCCATGGGACGTTATAGGGGCACGGTCCGCCGGGCTCTCATCGGCTTGGGTTCAGCGGTCCGAAGAAAAGATTTATGACCCGTGGGGCGTCGAACCCAACGTGACAGTGCGATCATTGATTGACTTGCCTGCGGCGCTCGACGATGGCCGTCCCACACTTAGAAGGTCGCTCGGGTGCGGAAGCTAAGTACAGATTTTGCGGACATACAATTGCAGATTTTCATTTAGATTTTAAGAGCCGACACTTGATGCGGAACCGTGCCGAAATCGGCACCAAGCATCTCCTACCCCGCGCTTTCCTATTCATAAACTCCAGTCGCGACCGACTTGGTGTTCAACCCTGCACACGAAACTGAAAGCAACTTAGCATGACTACCTACAATTACGCTGACGTCCATGGCAACAAGATGTTCTACCGCGAAGCCGGAGAAAAGAATGCTCCCACTATTGTGCTCCTTCACGGTTTCCCGACCTCTTCCCACATGTACCGCAACCTGATTCCGCAGCTGGCCAAGAACCTTCATGTGATTGCACCCGACTATATCGGCTTCGGATATAGCGATGCGCCGAATGCCGCCGACTTTACCTATACCTTCGATAACCTGGCGACGCACGTGGAGAGACTGCTCTTCGGCGTTCTTGGTCTGAAGAAGTTCAGCATTTATGTGCAGGATTACGGTGCGCCAGTGGGATACCGGATTGCGTCGAAGCATCCGCAAGCGATCGATGCCATCATCGTGCAGAACGGCAATGCGTACGTGGAAGGCATCGGCGGCGCCTTCGATCCGATGAAGCCGTTCTGGGCCAACCGTAATACAGAAACAGAGAAACCCGTACGTGCGCTGCTCACGTTGGAAACAACGGCCTTTCAGTACACACACGGCGCGAAGAACCCGAAACAGATTAGTCCGGACAATTGGACGTTTGACCAGACCTTCCTCGATCGCCCTGGAAACGACGCGATCCAACTCGACTTGCTCTACAATTATAACTCCAACCTCGCGCTCTACGACGGATGGCACGAGTACTTCCGTACCAGCCAGCCTCGCACCCTGATCCTGTGGGGAAAGAACGATCCGTTCTTCACCGTCGCGGGAGCAAAAGCATATCAGCGTGATCTGCCAAAAGCTGAGCTTAACCTGCTCGATACGGGGCACTTTGCCTTGGAAGAAGAGGGAGACTTCATCGCTGAACGAATCAAGGCATTTCTTAGCTGAATAGTGGCAATTAGTAACGGAGAGGCTCCACGCTTCAACTACCAGAAAGGTAATCAATATGGATTTGTTTTCTAACAACGCCACGGTGGTTCTCGTTCATGGCGCATGGGCTGATGGCAGCAGCTGGAACCGGGTCATTCTCCCTCTGCTGCATCAGGGCCTGAAAGTTATCTGTGCACCGATTCCCCTTACATCTCTGTCGGACGACGCCGCTGCGCTCAACCGCGTTCTGGGGAGAACCGACGGCCCGGTTCTGCTTGCTGGGCATGCGTACGCTGGTGCCGTGATCGCAGCGGCAACCGACGAGAAAGTGAGGTCGCTCGTGTATATTGCTGCTCTCGCTCCCGACGCCGGTGAGACTGTAGCTCAAGTATTCTATCGTGAGGAACCTCATCCGCAGGCGCCTCATCTGCAGCCCGACGCTTACGGTTTGATTTGGATGCCGCAAGAAGGTTTCCAGAACGCCTTTGCCCAAAATGCTTCGGACGATGTGAAGGCAGTTACCGCCTCCGTTCAGCGGCCGATCGCGGTCCAGTGCATTCAGGAGCCAGCGCCTAAACCCGCGTGGAGATCTAAACCGTCCTGGTTCCTGATTGCGGAAGAAGATCGCATGATCAACCCAAAAACGCAGCACTTCATGGCAGAGCGGATGGCAGCGAAGGTCCGAGTTCACCCTGTCGATCACACGCCGCTTCTGACGGCGCCCGAAGTGGTCGTCGACATAATACGTGAGGCCGCTCGCGAAACGCTAACGTGTTAACTCATCACTCACAACGGTTAGCTATCAAACGAAGGGATAATCGAAAATGTCAAAATTAGGCAAAGCTGCAATAAGTACGAGAAGCATATGGATATGCCAGACTGCACCCGACTATGTCGGCTATCGTGTCGGGTAAGGAGGAGAGTGTGACTCGGCGGACCTCAAACACAGAGCGTGTCGGAGCCTTTTCGGATGGGGTATTCGCGGTAATCATCACAATCATGGTTCTGGAATTGAAGCCACCGGAAGATCCTTCGTTTGCGGCGCTCGCACTGCTGTGGCCAACAGCGTTAAGCTACGCAGTAAGCTACCTCTTCATTGCGATCATCTGGGTCAATCATCACTATCTGCTCCGCTTGGCGGAAGGGGCGACACCGCAGCTCATCTGGTGGAACTTCGCGCACCTGTTTTTGGTGTCTCTGATACCGTTTTCGACAGCATGGATTGCCACGTCACGGATGGCGGCGGTTCCGGTATTTGTATACGCTGCTGTCTTTGTCCTGGTGAATATCGCCTACCTCGCCTTCGAGTGTGAGGCTCTCTCTACAGCAGAAACCCGAGGCGTTTCGATTCGGGTACGCAAGATCAGGCGAGCGCGGTCCGTCCTTACACTAGCAATTTTCCTGGGTTCCATGCTCATATCACTAAGATTTCCGTTGTGTGGCTTCGGACTGGTTTGCTGCGTCTTATTCGCATACCTTTGCCCGGAAGCTCCCACTGTGCATGTCGCGGACGCGCTCCATGCTACAGAGGCGACTCAGAAGACGGACGCTATCCTCTGACTCGTGCACACAAACGTGGCGAAATTGGAGACACCGATCTCGAGCATGCACACGCGCTCAATACCAATAACTCCGATCCTAATTTCGACTGCTGGCACCGCAGCTGCCCGAAATGCTCACCTGATGCCACTCAATGTCTCCTTCTTCATTTTCTTTCGTCTCAGGTGCAGCTCCCCTTTCAATAAATCGACAGCTCGAACTTGACCGAACCGGAAATCCGCGAGTCCGAAATCTCGTACCGATACCCGCTCGAGCCAATCTATGCATAAGGGTCTGATTGATAGGTAGAAGCGGCGGATCACAAGGGGTTGGCACGCAATGTGTTTAAGCAGCTAATGAGGAGATCGTTCAATGAAAGTTTACGAGGTGGAATGCCGGGCAGTAGTCACACTCGCAGCACCGGATATGCAAAAAGCCGCATTACATGGCCCGGCGGTTATTAAACATAATCTGCATCTGATTTATGTGACAGCCGTTCAAGAGAGGAATTTTAAACCCGCTCGGGAAGTTCCTGACCCGAAAAACTCACAAAACCCTTCCATAGAGTCAACACTACCGGCCTGTCCCTCTTTCTAACCATTTGCTAAGAACACCAGATTACTATGAACCGTCCCCAACAAGTTGCTTCAACCCAAGTCGCGCCCAAAACCAAGCGCCTCTTCGACCCGAAGGACAGAACTCTTGCTAAGCCAATCATGAAACGGAGTTTGATAGTGCTCGCGTTCTGGGCGCTCACTGCGTATCACAGTAACGCGACGGGCAGCGAATCTTCTATTTGGCCGCATAGGCGCAACTTTGAAAACCTCTCAACTAACGGCGCAGGTATGGGTTGAGAAACGGGCAGACAAGGTAAATCTGGACAGCAATGGCGTAATTTTGCAGGGATATGACCCGGTTGCTCATTTCGCCCAAAAGAAAGCCGTCAAAGGGAGTTCTAAATACCAAAGCACTTATCAAGGAGCGACATACTATTTCAGCTCCGCGGCAGATCTCGCCACTTTCAAAGCGAATCCTTCAAAATATGTTCCGCAGTACGGCGGGTTTTGCGCCAATGGAGTTAAGAACAACAATTTAAGGGACGCTGATCCGAGAGTTTTCTTTATCCTAAAAGGAAAACTGTACGTCTGTGAATCCCGTGCAGCAGAAAAAGAATTTCGCACCCATGAGGACGAAGATATCGTAACAGCGAACAGAAACTGGTATCAGTTGCGCGACTAGTCCTCGCAAACTCGCATCTTGGGTTGTCACTCGATGAAAGCCTTTCTCGCTCGACCAACATTGTCGTGCCGGTGGTAAACCTCGCTGCGACGGAAGCAAGGTAAAGGACAGCAGCCCCGATTTCTTCGCTGATACCGCGTCGACCCACACGGTGCAGTTTACACTCCGCAAAACGAGATTCCGCACATCCGAAATCTCGTACGCTATCCGATGAACCGCACTCGATGCGTAAGCGACTCAGCGGCAGGCACAAGCAACCATAACTAAACGTTGGCACACATTGTGTTCAATCTCAGCTGGTGAGAACGAACTTAACCTATTGAACAAAGAACACGGCGTCTGTCTGAAAGGCGATGACTTTTCGAAGCAGGCACCGCTGCCAAGGCCAACTCGAAATTCACGTGTAAACAAATTCGCTTTTCTCCGCATTAGGCGTTACGAAGCATATGAAACTAACAATTTTTCTTTTGACCGCGATCGGCCTTAGCCTGCCATGCACGGCTCTCGCCGACCACTACAAGGATTTAGCAGCACAAGGGTACCGGTGGGTCACCGTCAATGGACCCTATGCTTGCGAGACTGAGCAAGACCTTCAACGAATTGTCGCTCACCACACAGATGCCACCGAACTCCAGGCGGTGCAGAATATCCAGTGCTACTACCTTATACCGGGAACTGTCGTTCAATTGATCAACGAGGATCCAGTCAGGGGCATGTCGCAGATTCAGTTAGGCGGTATCACTAAGTCTCTTTGGACCTACAACCGATTCCTCAGTAAGCAACCGATCCGGGACACTTATGGGAACATCGAGACGCCGGAAGAATGCGGTCTCATTCCAGGAGCGGAAACGGCAGTTACGCCGCTTTCTCCCGATAGTTCGACAGCTCGGACTCACTAGAACGGAAGTCCGTAAATCCGACAATTCGTCCGGCTATCCGATCAACTACGCCCTATGCATAAACCTCTCAATAAGTGAGTACAAGCAGTGAACAATCAGAGATTGGCACGCAACGTGTTAAAGATCATGCACTATAACAAAGATCAACTGATTGAATGGATAGCGAACTTAAAAACAATGTAACAGCCATTAACTGGCGCAAAAGGCAATGACCTAACGGTTAACTTTTTTAACTCTTAACTATTATGAAAAACTCCTTTACTGACAAAGTCGGCCCTGCCCCGGTCGGCACGAGCACCATCGGCAAAGCCCCGGCGCTGACTTTTAACACAATGATGAATCTTCTAATAAAGATATTAGCCCAGCTCGGTCTGCTCACAAAGGACCTCGATTACCACTTGGTTCGCGCGTCGATGGTAATCATATACTTCTTTTTTGGGTATCAGAAATGGTTCGCGTACGAGGCGCATGATCTGATCCCTTTTTTCAAGAATGGTCCTCTGATCTCTTGGATGTACCCTGTTTTCGGCATCCAGGGCGCCAGCTGGTTTTTAGGGGTATCCGAATGGTTGTTTGGCGCGCTTCTGTTCTTGGGATTCTGGAATAAAAAGTTAGGAATTCTGGGAGCCTTGGGCTCATGCGTTACCTTTATCATGACTATTACTATCATCCCATTCATGCCGGACGGTTGGAATGCATCTGCTGGCGGCTTTCCAGCGATGCAAGGCAACGTCGCTTTCCTGATGAAGGATTTAGTTCTCTTTGCTGTGTCAGTCTATTTGCTGAAGCAGGATGTGCTGAGACTGTCACTTTCGGAGGATTCAGCGAAAGACTTTTAGACCTCTCCAAAACTTACAGCTCATTTAAAACAGTATGGATTCCGAACAATATGATCTTGTGATCCTCGGCGGTGGCACAGGATCAACTATCGCCGCCTGGACCTTTGCCAAGCAAGGGCAGCGTGTCGCAGCGATCGACCGTAAATACATCGGCGGATCGTGCCCGAACATAGCCTGTCTCCCTAGCAAGAACATTATTCACAGTGCAAGGGTGGCATCGTACTTTCGCAGAAGCGAAGAGTTCGGCATAGCCAAAAGAGATTTTACCATTGATATGTCCGCGGTTCGGGACCGGAAACGCAGGATGGTATCGAGCTGGAACAATGCGTATCTCGACAATTACAAAAAGAGCGGAGCGGAATTCATCCTCGGCTCCGGGCGCTTCATTGGCCCTAAAACTGTGGAAGTCACGCTGCCCGACGGAACGATTCGCCAACTACGCGGCACCAACGTGATCATCAACACAGGTACGCGCCCCGCCTTACAACCGGTTCCTGGCCTGATTGAAGCGCAACCCCTCACGCATATCGAGGCACTGGAACTGGATCAAGTACCCAAACATCTTCTCGTGATCGGGGGCGGCTATATTGGGTTAGAGCTGTCCCAGGCCATGCGCCGGTTCGGAGGTAAGGTCACGATGATCGATCGTAATGACCGCTTGATGCATCGAGAAGACGACGATGTGACCGAAGCTCTGCAAAAGCTTTTTCAGGACGAGGGCATCGACTCAGTTCTGAATGCAACGGTCAAGAGGGTATCAGGCAAGTCAGGCCAGTCTGTAAGAATGGTCATCGAACAACGCGGAGCGGAGAAAACGTTAGAGGGCAGTCATTTGCTGGTGGCAGCGGGCCGCTCTCCGAACACCGACGGAATCGGCCTGGAACTAGCCGGCGTTGAACTGACCAATCGCGGACACATCAAAGTGAATGAGCGGCTTGAGACCACAGCGTCCGGGGTTTGGGCGATCGGCGAAGTGGCAGGCAGCCCGCAGTTTACCCATGTTAGCGTCGACGATTTCCGCGTGGTTTACGACAGCATCAATGGTGGTAAACGCGTGACGACGGGAAGACAGGTTCCATTCTGTCTTTTTACGGATCCGGAATTCGCCCGCGTGGGCCTGAGTGAAAAGGAA
>DATNNZ010000405.1:0-2488 GCA_035601575.1 Chthoniobacterales bacterium | reverse complement strand
TCGATACCATGTCATCCAAGCTCTTTCCTGAAAGATCTCGATCCACAGTACGTAGAGGTAGTAAACTATCACCAGCTCGCTAATCAACCGGCCAGCGAAGGTACCGCCCGCAGTCATTTTGCGAAAATTCGGGAGCTGCTGGGATGAATGGTTGGAGGTTGAAAGCTTGGCGGGGCCCTGGACACAGCGCAGGTTCCCCCGACATTTCCGGTAGCGGCGAAACGCCAGAGGCGCAGGACCTGCAACCTCTAAGCTTTCATCGCTCCAGCGTATCGTTCCGCGACATAATCCCAATTAATAGCGTTCCAAAACGCTGCGATATACTCTGGCCGGCGGTTCTGGTGCTTCAGGTAGTAAGAGTGCTCCCAAACATCAATGCCAAGAATTGGCACTTCTTTTTCATCCTTCTTTGAGATTGGGTTATCTTGATTCGGTGTTGATGCGATCTCTAGATCCTTACCATCCACGACTAGCCATGCCCAACCGCTGCCAAAGACCTTGGTCGCCGCTTCGCTTAACTTCGACTGAAAGTCGGGGAAGCTCTTAAAAGCGGTGTCAATTGCCTTGGCCAGATCGCCAGTTGGCATACCGCCTTCGTTCTTTTTCAGGAATTTCCAAAACAGCGAGTGATTGAAATGGCCTCCGGCATTGTTGCGAATCGTGGTCCGAATGTTTTCGGGAAGTGTGTCCAAGCTCGTCAACAACTCTTCCAAAGACAGCTTTTGAAATTTCGGGTCCGCGCCGGCCAAAGCCTTATTCAGATTTTCTACATAAGCCGCATGATGCTTATCATGATGAATCTGCATGGTCGTCGTGTCGATGTAGGGCTCGAGCGCATCATAAGGGTAGCCAAGATCAGGTAGCTTGAATGGATAAGTAAGTTTGGCGATAGTAGTATCAGTTTCCGCCCAGGAAAACTTGGGGGCGATAGAGATAGCGCCCGCAGTGAGCGCGACAGTTTTAATTGCAGAGCGTCGAGTCATCATAAGTTTAGATTATGCAAACGGGTACAAACTACTAATGCTGCCGGAGCGAACTTGCGGCAATGGCTTTGTACCTGACGAACGGATGGACGTTGGATCACCCGTTCGGGTGGCTTTCGCCCTACCAATCCAGACGCGATCGCGCCAATCTTCTGGATTCTATCTTCTCGCCTTTCAGTATTGATCCAGCGAATCTCTGCCTCTATAGTCACGAGCTCGTTTTTATGAAGACTACTCCTACGTCCGAATCTGCCAATCTGCGTCAGGCTCCCGAACGGGGCGCAACAATGAATGGCGCCGAGATTCTCGTCGCTGCTCTGGAGCGTGAAGGCGTAGATGTAATTTTTGCGTATCCGGGGGGCGCCAGCATGCCGATCCACCAGGCATTGACTCGTTCAACCAAGATCCGCACGATCCTTCCTCGGCACGAGCAAGGTGGCGTGTTTGCCGCCGGAGGCTATGGAAGAGCAACCGGACGCGCCGGGGTCTGTATGGCCACCTCCGGACCCGGGGCAACCAATCTCGTCACCGGAATTGCTGACGCCTACATGGATTCCGTTCCGCTGGTCGCGATTACCGGCCAGGTGCCCCAGGAGATGATCGGTCGAGGCGCTTTTCAGGAGACTGACGTGTTCGGGATGACTTTACCGGTAGTGAAGCATAGCTATTTGATCATGGATATCCACGAGATCCCGCGCGTGGTGAAAGAGGCCTTCCACATCGCGCAGACGGGGCGTCCGGGACCGGTGGTTATCGATATTCCCAAGAATATTCAGAACCAGACTGCCCAACCGATCTTTCCCCAGGAGTTGACCCTACGGGGCTATACGGTCCCGGCACAACCAGACCCGGTTGCGCTCAACGAAGTGATCGGTCTCATAAAGTCGGCTCAGCGTCCGATGATTTACGCTGGCGGCGGTATCATTTCCGCGAATGCCGCCGAGGATCTTCTGGAGTTCGCCGAGCGCAGCCAGATCCCAGTTGCCACGACACTGATGGGTATTGGCGGTTTTCCGGAAAAGCACCCGCTTTCGCTGAAATGGTTGGGGATGCATGGAACCGTGTACGCCAATTGCGCCGTGAACGAGGCGGATCTATTGCTGGCTTTGGGGGTTCGTTTTGATGATCGAGTCACCGGCAAGGTGGAGAAATTCGCGGAACACGGCACGATCGTTCATATCGATATCGATTTCTCGGAACTGAACAAGAACAAGGTGGTAAAGCTGCCGATCCATGGGGATATCAAATACGCGCTGAAGGAGTTGAATCGGTTGCTAGCCGAAACCGGCCACCAACGCGAGTCGGCGAATTTCACTCTCCACGGTTCCTGGTACAAAAAGATCGAGACTTGGAAACAACGCTATCCGCTCGACTTCAAAGATACCGAAGACGTGATCCAACCGCAGTATGTGATCAAACTTCTGGATGAAATGACCAAGGGTGAGGCCATCATCACCACTGGTGTCGGACAACACCAAATGTGGGCAGGCCAATATTACAGCTTT
>DATNNZ010000404.1:0-4071 GCA_035601575.1 Chthoniobacterales bacterium | reverse complement strand
AATCGTCCAAGTCTGCGAACCGAAGCGGGCGATCCTCGCGATACAGCCGAATCGCCTTTCTCCCCTAAAGGCAAACTCAACGACTACTGCATTCTCATCATCCGAAAACGCCTGTACTTCCTCGAAATCGATCCTGTGCTTAGCCTTGTTGCTCCGGCTTTTATACGGATCGAATTCAAATGGCATCCATCAATATTATAATTGATGGGGATTAAAATCACATCAAAAAGATAATAGTTTTTATCCTTCTTTCGTGAATCTGAGCGAGAAAGACGTCCGTTATACCGGGAACCAGGGCTCGAGTGCATAGCGCGCTGGCCGAAAACGATCTTTCGGGTCGTCATAAAGCGGCTAAGATGGAGGTGGCACAATGAAACTCTCCGACCTGGAAGACGCCGATCGGATTCCCACCAGGGATTACATCAGTGCAGGCCTGGCTGATCTGTTCAAGGTGATGCTGGATCAGCAAAAGAGCATGGGTGATTTCTGCGCCGGCCGAAATGCGAGAGACGAGTTGCGTAATGGGGGCTCACATCCACCGTCCCATTTTGCCGAATGATCGAAGGGCGGTAGACCTTGGTGAGCCAATAGCGTTTGCCGGTTTTCGAAATTGCAAAATTGTTTTTGTTAGCCATTTGTTAGCCACTTTTGATGTTCGTCGTTGTTCAACGTTGTCCGCATTTTGTATCTTGTAGATCGGCTTGCAATCAAGCTTTATGAGCTAAAAAAGCGGGTTTTAGCGGACATTCCCAAACATCACTTTTTGTGACTTAGGATCATAGGGTTGCAGGTTCGAGCCCTGCCGGGTGCAAAACCAATTAAGTGTCTTACAATAAGCGACTTACGATAGAATGATTTCTATAGCGAAAACGTAGAATGCTTGATTGTTCTCACTTCTCGGACGCAACCGTTCGCTAGTTTCCGCGCTTCTCTTGGAGAAACCTCGCTGACCGCCGCTTGAACGATTTCTTCGATGGTGAGTCCGGTCGCTTCGCTCGCTTCGAGTAGCCGCTCAGCTTCGCGTCTTCGAGCGGGACGTAAACGAACTCGCTAGCATAGGAAACATCGGCACCATGTTGCGGATGTTGATCGAGAGCGTAGCGCGGACGAATGACGAGCTCAGGTTTGAAAAACGTCATGACAAAATCAGCTTTTCAAGTGTCCAGATATGCTGTACAGGTTATTCACAAGTTCCTCACACCCAACATGGCTTTTACTGAAACGATCTCTTACACCGAAGCGCGCGAACGGCTTGCCGACGTACTAAGTACGGTCGAGGCGACCCGGGACGTTATCGTCATTACGCGGCGCGGTCACGCGAATGTCGCTCTAATCGCGGAGGACGAGCTTTCGAGCCTACAAGAGACTGCACATTTACTTCGTTCCCCCGCCAACGCTCGGCGTCTGCTCGAATCGCTAGCGCGATCGATGGCCGGTCAAGGCACAGAAATGACCGTTGATGAGCTCGCGACAAAGAGTGGTATCCTACACGCTCATCGTTGATCCGAATTTTTTGGAAGACTTGCAGTGGTGGGTGGAAACTCAGCCGCGAGTCGCGACACGAGTTCTTGAATTAGTCGATGATCTTCGTAAGACGCCGTTTACCGGAATCGGTAAGCCGGAACATCTGAAATATTTACCCGGTAAACCTTGGTCGCGCCGGATAACCGAAGAGCATCGGCTCGCCTACCGGGTCGATGCGGGTTGCATCTATCTGCTGCAATGTCGGTATCACTACAAATAACGGCTTGCGGCTGAATGTTCGATCGACTCAAGACTTGTTTTATCAGGAGACTGTTTTGACCCTAAGTCCATCGGAGTGGCGGCCCAGGTGTAACCGTCGGCATCCTTGCGCAGATGTCCGAGCCCTGGGAATGGGAAATGGCAAGCAAGAATGGCGTGCCTCTCCTGCGCGATCTGATCAAAAGCCCGGATCCGGGTTTTAGCCGCCTTTGCCGGGTCATGGTCGAACGCGAACTCCCAGCGAGGCCGTTTGAGCAATAGAACTTCGTGATGGCTTACATCTCCGATGATGATCAGCGTCTCGTCGCGACTCTCGATCGCGTAGATGTAATGACCTGGGGTATGTCCAGTCGCTGCGTGGGCCGTGATCCCGGGCACGACTTGCTTGCCGTCCTCGACGAAAATCAAGCGGTCACGGTAGGCCAAGAGATTGTAGTGTGCGCCGCCGAAGAAGTCCTTCATGTGCGGAGCTTCGAGAATGCGTGATAAATCCGTCCAGTAATCGTAGTCCGTGGCGCTGATTACGATTTTCGCATTCGGGTAAAGCCGATTTCCGTCGTCGTCCACCAATCCCCAGCAGTGGTCCGGGTGCGCATGCGTTATGGCCACTAAGTCTATATCCTCGGGATTTATCCCGGCCGCACGCATGTTCCAGATTGCTCTGCCGATATCTGGACCGAAACTCGATTTACCGAAGGATTGATTCACACCGCAGCCAGTGTCAAAAAGAACAAGACCCTCGCCGGTGTTCACAATCAGAAGGTTCTGATTCAAAGTCATGGTGTCCGCGGGCAGAAATGCTCCGGTTAACAATTCTGTTATTTCCTTTGGGTCGGCTTTGGGGAAAGCGTTTGCTGGCGGCCCCATCTTTAGCGGGCCATCCGTCACCACCGTGCACTGGAAATCCCCATGTCGGAAACGTGTCCAGCCGACAAATGAATCTTTCTGAAAAGATGCAGCCATAGATGTGTGATTCTGCTGTGTTCGATATTATTTCAAAGAGCAGTGGACCGCAGCTGGCAGGCCCTGGATTCTGTCCTTTTCCACAGGAAGAGGCCAACAGCGAAGCCAACCAAGCAAAGAGCGGCGACGTAGTGAACCGCACCGAAAAGATCGTTCGCAGGAAAGATCGCCACGATCAGCGGGGTCAATCCACCAAAGATTGCAGAGATATTGTAAGAGAGCGAGATCCCGGAGAAGCGGATCGCCGGTGGAAAAGATTTCACCATGATGTTCGGAACGGCACCAACTACTCCGACGGTCAGGCCGACGAGCGCGTAGAATGGAAGCAGGAATGCGGGTCCCGCCTTCGTACCGGCATAGAACAGATAGGTCGCAATCACGAGGCAGACGGAGCCGCCAATCAATATCCGTGGAGCGCCAAATCGATCCGACAACCAGCCAACCAAAACACAGCCAAGCGTACGGAAGTCTGATTTCGTCAAGGTTTTCAAAGATCGGCCGGCCGAGACGTCAGTAGCGGGGAGCGGAGTTTTCATTCGTTTCGATACCGGTCGAAGAATAACGCTCTCCTGGCGTACCCTCTGACCATTCGTTCTTGGCCGCACGACTGTTTGGAAGTTCTTTGGATGACTTTGTCTGTGTCGCCATAGTTTGAGTTGGTAATTCACCTACGTTAGGACACCGACGATCCTCTGGATTATGCGTCAGAAGCGGCCTCATAGATGGGCTTACGAGTTAGTCCGAAAGCTCGTTCCAGCAGGTCGGCCGCTTTAGAAAGTCCATTGGTTTCGGCAATCACTTTCTGGAAATTACGTGCATTATCGCGATAGGTAGAGTCGTTGAGTACCTGGTCAAGAAGAAGCGTAAGGCGGGATACGTTCAGCTCTTTCAGGGGTACAAACAGTCCGGTTTTCTTCTCAGCGATCCTGGCAGCAACACCGGGCTGATCAACAGTAACTGGGATGGCAACTTGAGGAACGCCTTCAGCAAGCGCTTCCAACGCCGTGTTCAGTCCGGCATGGGTGATGCAGACCGAAGTGCGCTTGAGCAGTTCCAATTGCGGTGCGCGTTTAACCACGATGGTGTTGCTCGGGAACGGTCCGATCTGTTCCGGATCGATCTGATCGCCAACGGAAAGCACAAGTTGAAGCCCTTTGTGCTTCGCGGTCGCTGCAGTAATCGTGCGAAACACGTCGGTTAGACCGTTCTGCAATGTTCCCATTGACGCATAGATGAGGGGTTCACCGGTCAGTCGCTCCCACGGGAAATCGATATCTATCCGCCCGGCGCCATCGTGGAAAGGCCCAGTATGATGGAACTGCGGTGGCCAATGCGAACTTTCAAAGTCAAATTCCCGAGGACACT
>DATNNZ010000403.1:0-3667 GCA_035601575.1 Chthoniobacterales bacterium | reverse complement strand
AACACGTGATCTAGTGCGATGTTCAGCGAGCCGGGGAACACAGAGATCCCTAGCTTCTCGCTGTAGGCGACATTGAAGAGATTCAACCAATGAGAAGCCTTGCCGAAGCCAAGCTGAACCTTCCCCGTGAGAAGTTCACTCATACCGCCCAACGAAATGGAGCTGAGCGATCCACTTTGACAATTCGGCACCGCATGAATCGAGAGCTTACAACAAGTGCTGGGTTGGCTGGAGCGATTAGTTAGATCCAGTTCGTTGAACCTGAAAGGGGCTGGAGCGAATGGTTAGGCCGCCGAAGTGGACGCGGCTTTGGTGACGATAACGATGCCCGGCGTAATAAGGACATTTTTGAACTTTGATTTTCGCCAACCCACTTTGCTTCCCATTGCGATGCTAGTGGCCCCTTGTTCATCTACCAATTCCTTAACGAAGCCGACCATCCCATAAGAATGACAAGGGAAAGGAACGTTCATCTTCGTGCCTAGGCGCTGCGGTAGGAGTGACCGAACTCGCCGCAGAATTGGCGTCCTGGGGTTGAATTGCTTGCCGTCAGGGAAATCATCCAAGTAGCCGGTGCCCCAGTCCTCAATGGCGTACAATCCGCCTGGCTTCAAATGATGATCGAACAGGTACCAAAACGCTCTTTTAGCCTTTTCGCCGATGTGCGAAGCGTCGTCTATTATGATGTCAAATCCATCCGGAGCGGTTTTACTGGCGACTTCGGATAGAAACTTCTTATCTCCGTGGTGGCCCTCGAAGACCTGAATACGCTCTCCGGGCCGAAAGTCCGTTGGCAGCTTGCGATCGGTGCCAACGATAGCCCCGCGAGGGAAATAATCGCGCCATAATTTGAGCGAGCCTCCCCGATAAATACCAAGCTCCAAGAGCGTAATCTCTTCGTTGACCCATGGTGCCAGAATTGGGTCGTACACGTCCAAATAGCCGTGCTTTATCTTATCAGTGTCGTAGGCATCTAAATTTAACAGCTTACTTCGCATGGCACCAGCCCGTTGGTCCGGGCAACTCAACCAAGGCAACTACTGCATCTTTTGCGTCAAGAGGACCCGCCACGGCGTTTCGGTCTAACGAGAAGGAGCTCAGCCACCGCTTTGGGAGCGAAGCTGCGTTGCAATTGTAATCAAAATGGACATCGACGCGCAACGCCAAAGAGCGGTTGGCTGGAGCGAATGGTTAAATGGTTTGCCCGTATCGGCAGAACGCGTCGCCCTTGGGAAAGGCGCGCTCCGGCGCAATGGCCGTCGTCATCAGTGTTTTCTCGAGCCTTTCTCGGCCTTGCCGACCTTCTCGATCTTGTGGACAATCGGTCTCCCCAAATGATCACGTTGAGAAATATCGTAATACACCGTCACCCTGTCACCTACTTTCGGTTGATAACGCTGGTCCCCCAGCTCGCCGAGATTAAACATGATTTGTTCCTTTTTGCTGTTTTCGATTGTCAGATAACCGAGGGGACATTCCACAACAGTGCCGGTCATTTGCTGCTCTTTCACATCGGCGGCGAAGACCGCATTGCTCAGTGCCACACTCACTATCACTGCCAAACTGCATATTAGTGTTTTCATAGTTGGAGTCATCATGTGTGCCGCTGAAATTCTCTTCAAGAAATCTTCGCAAAGTTTGTCAACGTATTGCTCGTGTCATCTAACGAGAATAAGCTTAGCGACCGCCGACGGAAACGCGCTGTGCTGCGGATTTCAATGTTGAAGTTGTCATGTGGAAATTTTCTCGCCGGTCGGCGGTTCGCTAGAGCGCATGGTTAGATGTTTCGGTAGCACAAGAGGTCGTTGAGGTCGCGCTTCAATTGTGCTGCGTCACGAAATAACAGGGCCTGCCAACCCGCAGCTTTTGCTCGATCCACGTTTAACGGCGTGTCATCGACAAGCAAGCACTCCGACATCTGGATGTTCAGAGCGCGCGCTACAAACAGAAAAGATTCCTTCTCCGGTTTCGCGCACTTAATCAGATGAGAAGCAAAGAGATGCTCAAAAAGTGCAAAAGACGGATACTCAGTGGCTGACCGTAACTTATCCCAGTGAAGAGGAATTGTGTTGGACAGCACGCAACAGATAAGACCTGCTCGTTTCAGCTCCTCGACGATCGCGAATACATTTGCGCGCTCTTGGCCAACAACAGAGAGGCGATTGAGTCTGAGTGCCTCCAGATCCTTGACGCCGCATTCGTGCAAAAATGCGTCTAGGTACTCACTGGTTCCGACGCTTCCGATCATTGCCAATTCGGTGATGCTTCTGGGATGCGATTCAAAAGAGCAGCGGGTAAGTTTCGCGAATCTCTGCGACACAAATCCGCATTTTTCAATCAGTTCGCGCCGCGCGCCTTCGGCGTGCAAGTCAATCAGTACGCCGCCTACATCGAAGACGACAGCCTTTGTGTTGGAACGAAGCGGCTTATGCAAGGCGGGTATGTTGTGACGACGCCAAACTGGAGCAGCTGCTCATCTAACGAGAACAAGTTGAGCGACCGCCACTGAGAACGAGCATGTCTTCGACTAAGAAGATTTTTATCATCTGAAATGTGAACACGCGCCGGGTGGCGGTTCGCTCCATCGTCTGGTTAGGCCTATTGGGTGGGTTGGTGAAAGCCTTTCTCTTGTATCTGAAGAAACTTCTGTGCGTTGAGCAGCGCAACGACTTTGCCATCGCTCCGGACCCACACACGATCTCCGCTCTGGTCGGAGACCAACTTCCAACTAGCACCGGGCGCTAAACTGAACGCAAGAATCTGCTGAACGTCCGCGTCTGACAATCGCGGTACGTCGGGCCGAGCAAATCCCTCGCTCTTGCAGACGCCGCCGACGTAGCTGACGCCAACCATGAATCCGCGATAGCCGTAGCCGAGCTCGCGAAAACTACCGTGCTCATGAAGAACTCGCTGTGGCTTGCCATAGCGCGCCTCAACCTGCTTCACGGTCTCGCCCACACGCGCGTGTGCGTGCATGGCAGGAATGAGCACAAATGCGATGACGACGAGTGACGTTTTCATAGGCCTAACGAGAAAGAGATAAGCCACCCAGCACTTTGAAAATTAGCCTGCGCATCGACTGAGAGCTTACAACAAAGTGCTGGGTTGGCTTCATCGATTGGTTAGATGGTTCGTGTGGAATTACCCAGGACATCACCACCAGCGGAAGAGTCCAAGGAGAAAATGCCAGAATCGATCGCCCCAGTACGCCGCAACAAAACCGAAGATGATCGGACCTGGTAAAATCCAGAACCACCCGAGCAACGGCGACGCAAGAACACTCCACCAGAGCAAGAAGGCGAGCAGTGTGCCGAAGATAGAGCCACAAACGAACCGGACCCAAAACTCGAAGCTATCTGATGGAGGATCGTCGCTCACCATCTAACGAAACTAAGATCAGCCGCCGCTGGCGAGGGCGCGCATGGCGGCGGGAGGAAAGGTTGGAGTTACGGAAAGCTTGTTCGTACGCCGGCCAGCGGTTGGCTGCATCGTTTGGTTAGGCTTTTCGTGATCCATGCTTTCAACTGCCGCGATTGCCGCTTGGACGGCGACTGGATCAAGTGTGAGTGAGATGTGGTCGATCCCCGGGAGAACTGTAACAGGAACATCTTTGCCAGCTGTCTTGAAAACGGCTGCAAACCGATCGGCGTACGACACGTCATCGTTT
>DATNNZ010000402.1:0-13497 GCA_035601575.1 Chthoniobacterales bacterium | reverse complement strand
TTAAAGGATGGCCCTAGACAGGTTCCGCCCCGGCCATTTTTTTGTAGACACCCCATCTCTTTTTCAATTGCACTCCCGATTTCAAATTGCACTCTGAGAAAGAGAGAGCCGCGGAGAGGCAGCCGGGTTATTCTCCTCTTTTGATGACTGCCGACGAGTTAATCACCGCACTTGGAGAGCGTGGGATAGAAATTTCGCGCCGGTCGCTTTTCGGTTATCAGAAAATTGACCCACGGGAAGCGCCAGAGTTCGGTGATGTCGACGCTTGGGCGCGGTTCATTCGCGAACGCCAAGTCTATGAGCCCGGTCGGACGCAATCGCCTGAGGCGAAAGAGCGGAGGTCGATGAGTCGGAATGGGCGGCAGCGGGTGAAAAGAAATCAAGCGAATGGGGATTCGGATACGGAGTAATTCTCCCTCAGTGCGGAACGAAAAGAAAGAATCTTGCGCTTGCGTCTCAGCAACCAAGCGCGCCGCTCGAAACTCCAATTGCTATGCGCGAGCGTGATAACGGTCCGCGAGTGTGGGGCGATTATGGAGCGTCTTAGAGGGGTCGCGAATGCCGATTTGCTCGGGGTGCCGGTAAACCTGTGTCACAAACTTGCGCACCGAGATCCAGAGTATATCCGGCAAACGCTGGATGGGGCATTGCGTTCGGTTTTGGATCGGTTGGCCCGGCCGGAAAGCTATCTGTAAGGCTCCATTGAGGCAAGCAATGGAGTTCGCGCAGATCGGTTGGGTGTCGCGTGTGCGGCACGCATAACCGGCGATCAATTGGAGTAGGCCATGCGGATCTTCCAGTCATCAGCCTCACGGCCAAAGAGCGTTATTACGTGGCCCTTCCATGTCGGGATTTTATATTCCGTGATCGCGCATATATCGCTGCCGACTGGGAACATCTGAATAATCTTGCTGTCGAGGGGGGTTGGCGCTGCGAAAGTGGCTCTATACCTTTTCTCGATGGCTTGCTGACCGGAAGCCAATCCACCTTCCGACAGCCCGTACCAGACTTGAATCGCATCCTGTGTGAACAGAGCCGCGATAGCAGCGGCGTCGCCCTTGTTTTGGGCCTCGACAAACTTCATGTGTACCGCTTCAATCTGCTGGCGCACTTCTGGATCGACCGTGTTTTGCTCTTGGGCGATTCCCGACACTACGGGGCTGACCGCCAAGCTTATGAGGGTTAGTAGTAAGCGTGTTTTCATTGTTTCCTCCCGGTATTTTAGAATGGTCGTCGCTTTAGCGACCTGCGGCGGAAATTCTTACGTCGCCGGTGACATCCGTGTCGCGGGGAGGGCGGAAGGATCAACGCCTTTGTCAAAAAGGTCGTTGTGCGACAACTCCAATGGACGCCTCTACCTATTCTGCGTCAATCAGAGAGATTTGCCGTGACGCGCTTGTCGTTGGCAGTTTTGAGTCGGTCCGTCAGTTACTCCAATCGAAGGCGTTCAACTGCGCATAGGTATTGCTAAGCTCAAACTTCAGCTTATCGCCTGCGTCGACGCGACAATTCACCGTGTTACCCATTTCGGCTTCCTTATATTCGAAACCATTGGGCAAGACAATCCGCGCCCTATGTTCCTCGCCGGTCGCCGGGTTTTTGATGGGCTCTATATCAGACTCGGCAATACCCGCGATCCGGACTGGCGCTTGCCGTTTCTCCCGATTTACATTGACGCTGACTGGGGCGAAGAGTGGCTCGATCAGATTGGGGCACACGGCCGCGAAGACCTCCCAGTACGTCCCGCCATGCTCGCCGCTGTCCAGAGCAATCAGTGCCTCGCGCTGCTCCTTGCTGGTCTCTTCGTCGATGATAGTGCGCCGCACGCCGTTGCCCTCATGTATCGCTCCGGGCCACCAGTAAAGGCGAGCGAAACGCACGCCGTCCAATCGGGTATTGCCAAAATATCCGTCGCTGATCTGCCACGCTAGAAGAGCTTCACAGTGCCCGGTTGTCGGCAGCGCATTGAACTGACAGGGGCAGCCCCAACTGCAGTTGCAGTTACCCACTTCTTCGCCTGCGATCCGCCATGAGGTTTTTGTCGACTCGCTCATATTTCTCCTCCGATACCACGCTGAATTAATTTCTGACTGGTTTCTTCCCGACTAACGGGAAGTTATTGCCACGAACATCCTTGTGTTTGCGCGAAGCCGCGCCGTAGACATCCGCTGCTACCTGCGGTCGAGCGAGAACCTGGACCGAGCGACGTCTCGCAACAACGGCGGCGTGGGGAGGAGGAAATCGGACGAAGAAAATTCCTATCGATCCCAACCTAAGCCTAATCGAAAACCTGTCCATACGCATTTTGACGTGTGGCCGACTCCTGTGAATTTCTGTTTGATAGCCCGAGGTGTATTGTGCCTCTGTTGGAGAAGTGAGGAACTCGCCATCTTTTCAAAAAAGCGTTGATCACGGCCATCATGTGATTGAGTTGCATGCCTGGCGGAGCCCAGAAAGCGCTAGCTTTGCCGCGTTCATTTACGAAAAAGCTGGCCGGCGACTTCTGCGGCACTTCACCGGCTCGGATGAGAACGAGGTGATCCGGCAGGCGGTGAAATGGTGCGAGGAAAATTAGAGCGCTTCAAGTACCATCACGCGATGTCATTTCGTCGGCTTCAACCGGCACCTCGAAGCTTCCGTTAGAGCCCGCGCTGACCGTTTTCTTTGAGGGCAGATCCGTTCGATCGAAAGAGTCCTCTTGCCGGATCGAGGTTGGCTAATCTCATGAATTTGTTCATAGCGCGACGCACCGATTGCTCGGATACACCAATCTGCCGGGCTATTTCGGCTTCGGTCAATTTGCTGGTCGACGTCAATTCGAGCGTGCATGAAATAGCAACCCAAGCGAGCCGCGGATCTGTGGCCCGCGACATGAACGCATCAACGGACCTGAGAATTTTCATGCACTCAAGCGCGGCGTCCCGATAGAAAGTAGAATGATCAGGAATCGGTTCCAGATCGTCGACCGGATGATGCGTATAGCTGGCGGCATTCCAAGACGCCGGGTCAAGGAATTCAGGCTCGTCGAAGAAGTAATCCATGCCGGGGTGAGCGAAGAAGCGCCGGGTTTCCTTTTAGCACGCCGGGCGGTGTGCGTCGAACGGCAAACAGGAGCGCAAGGGTTGAATCGAGAAAGCCATCAAGAAGCGCTTAGAGGCATCGGAGGGAAGGGAGTGGCTATCGGTTTGTCCGAAGTTGCGTCCAACAGTTCCTTTGCGATAAAAAGCCGGTTCCTACGCTGACCGGTAATCTCTTTTAAGAGTCCCTGTTCAATCCAAAAGCGGACCCCGTTATTGATGGTTGGGAAACTGAAGCCGGTTTGCTTTGCAAATCGCGAAATGGAAAAGACTGGAACCCCGAATAGCTCATCCAGGATCGGCACGGCTGTTTGAGGGGGACGGGACGCCTGCTTCAGGCGCCTTCGGTATTTCTCGTACAGGTTGACGATCTCCCGTGTATTTTGAAGAGCGAAGGCCGCCTGCTGCCGAACGCCCTGCAAGAAAAACTCAATCCACGAGCGCCAGTCGCCCTTCTGGCTGACAGCCAAAAGAAGATCATAGTAAGCGTCACGATTTTCGTCAAAAAAACCGGACAGATAAAGCAATGGCTGTGACAAGCAGCCTTGAGAGCAAAGAAACAGAGTGATGAGCAGCCGTCCCAGACGACCGTTTCCATCAAGGAAAGGGTGTATTGCCTCGAATTGATAGTGAAGAATCGCGCACTTAATTAGCGGCGGTTCGACCGCCATGCTGTGTACATAATTCTCCCAATCACTGAGCGCCCCCATCATTTCATCCGGCGGCGGCGGAACGAAACTCGCATTGTTAAGGAAAGCGCCGGGGCGCCCGATCCAATTTTGTGACCGGCGAAACTCGCCGGGGGTTTGCGTCTGTTTACCCCCTCTAACCTTTTCCAGAACAATTTTGTGAAGTTCGCATAACAGGCGTTTGCTGATCGGCAACTCAGAAATTCTCTTGAGCCCATACTCCATCGCTCTGACGTAATTAGACACTTCTCTCACGTCGGGGCGGGCCGGGGCTGCGTTTTCGTCTACCTCAAATAGGACAAGTTCCTCCATCTCGGCTATCGTGTTTTCGATGCGCGAACTTAAGATTGCTTCCCGCCTTAAATATGGCCGAATAAGTAGATGAGGGTTTTGCAACAAGCGGCCGGTTCCAGACAATTCGGCCAGGGCGCTCACTGCCTCGGAGAGCAAGCCGGCCAATGACCAATCAACTTCAAGCTTCGGAGGCAAAGCATTCGGGAAGAATGCCGAATAACCAGTTAAGGTGTTTCGGCAAACGCCGGCGGCCGTCGACGTGAAGTCTTCTAATTTCATCTTGTTGTACCTAGATTGAGTACAACCGTTGCTTATTAAAGCTAAATAAAGCTAACCGTATTACAGCCTCCGCTTATTAAATCCAAACGTACTTGGATTTAATATAAATGCAAATCATTCGAGCCGGCGTCACGGCACCTAGAAGGTACCCGGGCGCCTTTCTTGCTCAGGTTCACGGCTGCGTTGCCGAATCCGCCGCGGATAATCGGCTCAGCGGAATCTGTGCGGTGATAGAAGCGAAAGCCCATTAAGGGGCTACACAAGGGACGCTGCGATATGACCTAATAGGGGGCAGCACACGAGCGGGGAACCGTCCCGTGCAGAGGGTTCAAAAACGCCAAGTCAGGGCTGCTCTGGTGCCCTACGGTTCTGACCGGGGTCAATAGGGATCCGCCCAAGAAGGGCTTAGCAGCCAGCCACCCGGGATGTTATACTGTGCTTCTCATTTAGACGGGTTTATCCGTGCACCTTGCCTGGAGGTCCATTCGACTCCGGCGCCTCGCGTGAGGGCCTGCGCGAGCCTTCCGCTCACGTCACCAGAAACCACACCATGAATCCTATCGAAGTCGTACGACGCTACAACCAAGCCTGGAACGGTCGCGACGCCAACGCGATTGTCCAACTCTTCGCCGAAGGGGGCACTTACAGTAATCCCCACGCGGGTCAAGGCTTGACCGGGGAGGCCATCGGCAACTACGCCAAAGCGGTCTGGGCCGCTTTGCCCGACATGACCGCAGAGCTGGTCAGTGTCCGCGAAATCGCGCCGGGCCAAGTCGCGCATGAGTGGCTGCTGCGGGGCACCAACACCGGGCCGCTCATGGACGGCTCGCCCGCCACGGGGCGCTCCGTCATCATCCCGGGCAACGACGTTATTGCGGTGGAAGGCGGTAAAATTCGCTCGGTCGAGGTGAGCTATGACCGCCAAGCGGCAGATGCGCAGCTAGGAGCCACAACGACCTAAAAATAAGGGGATCGGAACGGCGCATAGGCTTCCGCCCTCGGCAAGGCTCCTAATTGGACTGCCGGAGAATTTCCCCAAACAGGCAGAACCGGTCGTTTTCGGCCTCGCAAGGATGGAAAACACTGCGCCGTTGATCGACTTGACTCGGAAAGTGCCAGGGCCAAAAGCAAAAACGGAAATTCGTCGGCAGACGCGGGCGTCTTATTAGGTCATATCGCAGCTCGCCTTTTGTAACCCCATTAATCGTTGGTTCCTTCTATCCGGTAACGCTGTCGGGGGCGTCTTGAGCCTTTCGGCTTCCAGCAGTCCAGTCTGACGGCAAGCAGTCTTCCGGCGATTGGAAGATGTTTCTGATATTTGTTCTGAAAATCAGTTCTAAGTCAGTCTGATTAGATGTAAGTACCTTAAGCGAAGCTACTTACGGATGGGGCGGGATTCGAACCCGCGGTACCTTTCGGTACACACGCTTTCCAGGCGTGCCCAATCGACCGCTCTGGCACCCATCCTGCAGAAGGTAGGATTCTGGATTCGGATGGGGGAGCGCGCAAATGAAATCGCGGAACGCCAACCGTCAAACGCCCCCGATCACTCTTTCTTTCTGGTCTGATTTACCGACAGCGAAAGCTGGCCGCGTACAGCATCCATTTCGGCTTTAAGCTCGTTCTCGCGTTCTTTCAGCATCTCGAGCTTTAGTTGATATCGATGAAGCTGAATCCGAGCGTGGTTGATTTGCTCTCGCAGATCAGACACCTGCGCTTGTGTCTCTCGGATCTGTCGTTCCAGTTCGTGTTGGCGCGTGCCCAACTCGGTTTGGTTTCGCCCTTCGAGCTGAAAATCTCGCGGTCCCGAACTCCTGGCATTTTCAAGTGCATCCGCCAGTTTCGAAGTCGCCGCTTGCAGGAAATGCAGCGACGGTCCGGAATACTCGGGAACAGTGACGGTTTGTCCGCAATGCGAACAGGCCAGCGATAGTCCAGCTCCGTCTTTGTCGACCGCCAGCTCGCCCTGGCAGTTCGGGCAGACGAAAACGATGTCGCGCTCGGTCAGCTGCAGGCCGCTACTCTCGATCGTGTCCGGAGTATCCAGCTGTTGGCCTGTAGGGAGAGCGTCGCTCATTGGTGATACTGGTAAAAAAAGAGTTGCCATGTCCTGTCGCAAAATCAAGGCGGCAGCAGTGGGCCAAGAGCGCACCGAGTGAGACAAGATGCGACTCCAGCCTGTCGCTATGCGCCAATATGGCGCGGATTATTGGCTCTTCTGATGACGCTTCATATTGACAAGCTATTGGAAACAAGGTGCTTACATCGAACGCGCTCTTCTGGCACAATTCGCGCTTTCATTGCACGGGTTACCTATGGCTAAAATTCTCGGAATTGACCTTGGTACCACTAACTCTTGCATGGCGGTCATGGAGGGTGGTGAACCGGTCGTGATAGAAAACTCGGAAGGCGCACGGACTACCCCTTCGATTGTCGCCTTCTCCAAAAGTGGAGAGCGCCTCGTTGGGCAAGCAGCCAAGCGGCAAGCAGTTACGAATTCGAAGAACACGGTTTTTTCGATCAAGCGCTTCATGGGTCGCAAATTCGACGAAGTGCAGGGAGAATCGAAACGTGTTCCCTACAAGATCGTCAAAGCTGCGAACGGCGACGTGCATGTTGAGGTCGAAGTAGCGGGCGCACGCAAAACGTTTTCGCCGCCCGAAATCTCGGCCATGATTTTGGCGAAGCTCAAGGCTGACGCTGAGGCCAAGTTAGGGGAGACGATTACCCAAGCGGTCATTACGGTGCCTGCATACTTTAACGATTCGCAGCGCAATGCGACAAAGGATGCCGGGAAAATTGCCGGCTTGGAAGTCCTGCGCATTATCAATGAACCGACGGCAGCCTCGCTGGCTTATGGGTTGGATAAGAAGAAGGACGAGGAAATCGCTGTCTACGACTTAGGTGGCGGTACCTTTGATATTTCGGTGTTGGAAATCGGGGATGGCGTATTTGAGGTTAAAGCAACCAACGGAGATACGCACCTCGGAGGCGACGACTGGGATAACAAAATCATGGACTGGATTATCTCGGAGTTTCGTTCGGAATCCGGGATTGATCTGAGCACCCAGGCGGATGCGCTGCAACGGATCAAAGAAGAGGCCGAAAAGGCGAAAATTGCACTTTCCTCCTCCCAAGAGTACGAAATCAATCTTCCGTTTATCACCGCGGATGCTACTGGCCCGAAGCACATTCAAAAGAAGCTTACCCGAGCGAAATTGGAGCAACTGACTGATGATCTCTTCGAAAGAACGATTCGTCCGGTAAAAGCTTGCTTGGCCGATGCCAAGCTCACCGAGAGCGACGTCGATGAATTGGTTTTGGTGGGTGGTATGACTCGCATGCCGAAAGTGGTGGAGACGGCGCGACGCCTCATCGGCAAAGAACCACACAAGGGTGTTAACCCTGATGAAGTGGTTGCGGTTGGCGCCGCGATTCAAGGAGGCGTGCTCCGCGGAGATGTGAAAGATGTTCTGTTGTTGGATGTGACACCGCTTACGCTCGCGATCGAAACGGCAGGCGGAATCGCTACACCGATGATCCCGCGCAACACAACCATTCCGACACGGAAATCGCAGATCTTTTCTACTTATAGCGACAACCAACCCGGGGTGGAAATTAAGGTGCTCCAAGGAGAGCGTCCGATGTCCCGAGACAACAAGAATCTGGGCACCTTTCATCTGGACGGCATCCCGCCGGCTCCTCGGGGAGTTCCGCAGATTGAGGTGACTTTCGATATCGACGCCAACGGGATTTTAAATGTGTCGGCCAAGGATCTTGGCTCTGGAAAGGAGCAGAAGATTTCCATCACCGGTTCCAGCGGTCTGACCAAAGAGGAAGTCGAAAAGCTGCGTCAAGATGCAGAGGCGCATGCCGAAGAAGACCGGAAGGCGCGCGAATCAGTGGAGGTCAGGAATAACGCCGACAATTTGGCGTATCAATCGGAAAAACAACTTCGAGAAATTGGCGACAAACTTTCAGCCGACCAAAAACAGGGCCTGGAAGAGGCCGTCAAAAAAGTGCGAGATAGTCTGGCGGGCGAAGATACCGATGCGATCAAGCAAGCGATGGACGAGCTGCAGAGTCGATTCCAGTCGATCAGCGCCGATCTTTACAAGCAAGCTTCCGCTAGCCAATCGACTCCTCCGCCACAGTCTGGCGGCGAGGCCGGTAAAGGAGAAGAAAAGGTCGTGGACGCTGATTTTGAAGTAGTTGACGAGGACAAGAAGAAGTCCTGAGAAAAGCTACCCTAATTTCCAGTAGAGTGAGCAGTTCGATCCTTCGCTGCCACTCTATTGGTTTGTTCAACAACCCAAAGCAAAAGGAGGATTAACTTATATGGCTATAAATGTAAAACCTCTCGGTGATCGCGTGCTGGTTCAGCCGCTCGAAGAGAAGGAAGTAAAAAAAGGGGGCATCATCATTCCTGATACGGCGAAGGAAAAGCCTCAGGAAGGAACCGTTGTCGCCCTGGGAACAGGTAAACTCGACGACAAGGGCAAGAAAGTTGAGTTCAACGTTAAAGTTGGCGATAAAGTGCTGATCTCCAAATACGGCGGCACTGAGATCAAAATTGACGGCGAGAATTACCTGATCATGCGCGAGGACGATATCCTCGGCGTTATTGGTTAAACACGAACATTAAACCGAAAGATTAGTTACAATATGGCAGCTAAACAATTGCAATTCGATGAAGCAGCCCGCCAAGCGCTCCTTCGCGGGGTGGAAAAGCTCGCGAAGGCAGTGAAGGCGACGCTGGGGCCCTCCGGTCGAAACGTCATTCTCGACAAAAAATTTGGTAGCCCAACCATCACCAAAGACGGGGTGACGGTGGCGAAGGAAATCGAACTCGAGGACTCGTATGAAAATATGGGTGCGCAACTGGTCCGCGAGGTCGCTTCCAAGACTTCAGACGTGGCCGGTGACGGCACGACCACCGCTACGGTGCTAGCCGAGTCGATCTTCCGCGAAGGTTTGAAGAACGTCACGGCCGGTGCGAACCCAACCTCCTTGCAGCGAGGCATCCAAAAAGCGGTCGATGCGGTCGTGGCAGAGCTGAAGAAGATTTCGAAGAACGTTTCGGATCGTACCGAAATCGCTCAAGTAGCGACGGTATCAGCTAACTGGGATCGTACCATCGGTGAGATCATTGCCGATGCGATGGACAAAGTTGGTAAAGACGGCACGATCACGGTCGAGGAAGCAAAATCGATCGAGACCACGCTCGAAGTAGTCGAGGGTATGCAGTTCGATAAAGGCTACCTCTCGCCTTATTTCGTGACGAACGCGGAGAGCATGGAAGCCGTGCTCGAGAACGCCTACATCCTCATCCACGAGAAAAAAATCTCCAGCTTGAAAGATCTGCTTCCGCTCCTGGAAAAAGTGGCTAAAGCGGGTCGTCCGCTGTTGATCATCGCCGAAGATGTGGAAGGCGAAGCGCTGGCCACCTTGGTAGTAAACAAGCTGCGCGGCACGCTCCAAGTCGCGGCCGTCAAGGCTCCTGGTTTCGGTGATCGTCGCAAGGCGATGTTGGAAGACATCGCGGTATTGACCGGTGGCCGTTGTATAACCGAGGACCTCGGAATCAAACTCGAAAACATCACGCTGGATGATTTGGGCAAAACTAAGCGCGTGACCATCGACAAAGAAAACACCACGATCGTCGAAGGTGAAGGTTCGACCGCGGATATCCAAGGTCGCGTCAACCAGATCCGTCGTCAGATCGAGGAGACCACTTCCGATTACGATCGGGAAAAGCTCCAGGAACGTCTGGCCAAGCTGGCTGGCGGGGTTGCGGTGATTAATGTCGGCGCGGCAACCGAGACCGAAATGAAAGAGAAAAAAGCGCGAGTCGAAGATGCGCTGCACGCAACTCGTGCGGCCGTGGAAGAAGGCATCGTCCCTGGTGGCGGTGTTGCTTTCATTCGTACGCAGGGCGCACTCGATAGCGTGAAGCTCGAAGGAGACGAAGCGGTTGGTTTGGAAATCGTCCGCCGGGCTGTGGAATCTCCGCTTCGCCAATTGGCGAACAACGCCGGCCAAGAAGGCGCGTTGATCGTGCAAGAAGTGAAAAAGCGGAAAGGCAATGAAGGCTACAACGTCGCGACCGGCGAATACACCGATCTCGTGAAAGCCGGTGTTGTCGATCCGACCAAGGTGACCCGAACCGCGCTGCAGAACGCTGCGTCAATCTCGGGTCTGTTGCTCACCACCGAAGCATTGGTTACCGAACTGCCGGAGAAAGAGAAACCGGCAGGAGGTCCTCCTGGTGGTATGCCAGGCATGGGCGGAATGGATTATTAATTCCGTACCGTTTCGAAAGAACATTACGAAAACCCGTCCCGCGACCGCGGGACGGGTTTTTTCGTTAGGACGCGGACCGTTACTCCGCCATTTGATTCCCGGCATGCCGGATGTCTCGAGCTTCGGCGATGTAAATCGCATCTTCCGCAATGCTGCCGCAGAGATAGGTGATCTCTTCCAAAGACTGAGCGATCGCCATCAAACCAACATAAGCGCGCGAAGCGAAAGAGCGTTCCTCGATCAAATCGGTAAAGTTCTCGACCAGGTTACTGGCCTGTTCAGCCAACGCGTCGACGCGGCCTCGCACCCATCCTGCCCGCGCGACGTCAACCTCATTGAACGAGGCGATTGCCTCCGCGAAAAGCTTCTGAATCGAGTCAAACAGCCCATCCAAATGTTTGGCTTCCTCGATTTCTTTATCCTCAGTAATCAAGTGCCGAGTACGCCGTGCGATCATCACCGTATAGTCGGAAATACGCTCCAAATGAGAAGCTAGCTTGACTGTCGCCAGCACGGTCCGGAGATCGACAACCATCGGCTGAAATCGCATCAAGACGTCGGTCCCGGCTCGGTCTACCTGTTTTTCCAGCAAATCGACTTCCTCATCATCGGCAATCACCGCGGCGCAGAAATCCTCGTCGCGCTTCGCAAATCCGGAGCGGGCATTCCCAAAATTTCTGCTGACGAGATTCGCCATAAACAGGACGTCGGTCTTGACTGATTCCAACGCTTGGTCAAAGCCGGGCAAATAATGTTTTCCTTCTGTCTGCGGCATGATAGCGAAACTACAGATGAAATAGCCGATAGTCGATAGCCGAAAAATGGCGCCGGCGCTCCCGGCATTTTTATTGCAGCGTAGCCGCCGGCGGTTGCTCGATCCACTTCTGGAAGGCTCGAATTTTCTCTCGAGTTCCAATGACTAAAAGCCAAGCACCAGATTCGATCGTCTGCGACGCGTTCGGGGCCAGATTCTTCTGCTCTCCCCGGCCGATTCCGGCGATAATCACTCCGAAATTGCGTGTCACATCTAGCGTCGCCAAGGATTTGCCGTTTGCCTGGCTTGGGTCCGGAACATGGACCGATTCCATCCGAATCTCTTCGAGGAGGTCCACACTTTTGCGCCTTAGCTCAGCTTTCTCGAAGAATCGCCGCAATGCGCGCAACTGATCGCCCGACCCCAGCACAAGCAGCGTGTCTCCCGGAAAAAGAAGGGTTTCCGGACCCGGGCTGGAAAGCACATAACCCTGACGTTCCACACCCACAACCGAACAGCCGAAACGACTTCGCAGCGCGAGTTCTCCGATCGATCGACCAAACCACTTCTCGGAGTCTGGGACTTTGATTTCTTGCAGATTCAAATCCCAGTCGCTGTAATCACTTAGCCAGGCTCGACGAGTTCTTTTCCGTCGTTCCTCGTGAGAAAGGATTGCCTCGCTCAATCCACTGCCGATCCGCGCTTGCAGACGTTCAAACCGGTGTCGGAAGACTACTGCCAGAGGGATACCAACGGCCAACGCCGATCCAAAGAACCAGAAGGTCTCTTTTTGTACCGGCGCTAAAACCCAAAGCCAACCCACCAGGATGATCGCCATCACAATTTGCATCGGGACATGCAGAAAAAGATGTGTTCGTCCCGTGCCGGCGTCGCGCGAACTGCTGATCAATCTGACAAATTCTTGAAAACTTCGCCAGACTACAGCAACCGGTATCAAAACGATGATTCCGAGAAGCGCCCAGAAAAGATCGTGCGCCAATTCCGTGGAGAGTCGTGGAAACAAACGCGACCAGAACCTGAGTAGTTGATCGGCAAAGATTAGCAGTCCGCTGGCGAAAGCTAAGCCAATCACAACTGGCGCTAACTTTCTCTGCGCGAGGCCAATGATTTCACTTCGCCGCTGTTTTTCTGCGGCATCGCTCAAGAATTGGCGATAGCTGGTCACGAGATTGGTAACAAAGTGCGGCTCGAAAGAGAGGAGGCGTTCGCTGATTTTATCCGAGTGGCGGCCGAGGATCGGCGCAACGGTTGCGGTTAAGGTAGCGACCCCGATTGCGATCGGATAAAAGTCGGCGGGAAGAAGGCCGGATGAAACCCCCACCTGGGCAATGATAAAGGCAAATTCGCCAATTGGTATAGCCATTAATCCCGCACGCAACGACTCCCGTTCCGGATTACCCGCGAGTATCAAACCGGTAGCCACTGCCAACGAACGCACTACCACGGTTCCGATTCCCAGGCAGGCGATCAGCAACCAATTCTTGAGTAGAACAGACGGATCGATCAATAAACCGATTGATACAAAGAACACAGCGAGAAAGACGTCGCGCATCCCCTCGAAAGCTCGTTCGATCGCCGGACGTTGGGGGGTTTCTGCGATGATCGCTCCGAGCAAGAATGCGCCCAGGGCCAGAGAATAGCCGGTGCGCACCGCGATGATTCCGACCTCGAGCGCTAGTCCCGTAATGAAGAGCATCACTAGATCCAGACCCGCCTTGGCGAGGAGCTGCAGCGCTTTCGGCAAAAGCAGCAATCCCAGGATCACCACGATGGTGACGAAAGCGACCAAAGTTCCTAGGATCGTGATGGGCCGCGCCTGGGGCCCTGCATTCATGTTAGCGAGGGAGGAGACAAAGGTCAGAACAATGACCGCGACGATGTCCTCCAGCACGCTAATGCTCATGGCCAGGTTACCGGAGCGCTGGTGAAGCAAACCGGAGTCATGCAACATCTTTCCGATCATTGCCGAGCTCGATGCAACCATCATGCTGGCAATGAAAATGGGTTGGCGGCCGGTTATGCCGAAAAGCGGAGTGAGAAAGCGGAAAGTGTTGAATACCAGTGCAGCCGATATGACGAC
>DATNNZ010000401.1:0-3178 GCA_035601575.1 Chthoniobacterales bacterium | reverse complement strand
ACGGACAGTAGTTATCGCTGGTTACCTCTTCGTCGCAAAGCCTGCTCGATCATGCATCGGGCGCAAGGCATGTCCGCAAATTTCGGAAATGGGATTGGCAAGTCCTGACGGCCGTCCTTGCGAATGCAGAAGCGTTTGATGTCGACCTTGGTCCGAGTAGCGTGGATCCTCTTGCTCGCCGTCATTTGTTGCGGTGCTCCGCAAGCAGATGCAGCCTCGAGCGGACCACCCGGTGTGATCGAAGGTCGGGCGAGCGACCCACCTGCGGATCAAACGGCTGAGAAGGGATCCGAAAAGGATCCTAGAGATCGCATCCTGCCGCGGATCTCCCTACTCACGCCAAACCCAAGGGATCACAATCAGGAGCGCACAATCATATCTCGAGAGCCGTTTGGTCTCCGGCTAACCGAAGCTCTGCCAAATGAAGTCTCGGCGAAATGGGCGGATCTTCAGTCCCGTATTCTTTCGGAAGAGGAGACGCTCGCGGCTTGTCGTGCCGGTTCCAACGGCTGTCCCGCAGCTGCGCGTCAGTTCTTGCAGATCATTGAACTTGGTCGACAACACCACGGTCGTGCCCGATTAGGCATGGTCAATCGCGCCGTGAATTTGAGCATAAAGCCGACGAGCGATTGGGCCCAGTACGGTGTTGGCGATTTCTGGGCAGCGCCACTAGCCACGCTTGCCGCCGGAGCTGGTGATTGTGAGGATTATGCGATTGTCAAATACGTCGCGCTTCGAGAATCGGGGATCGCCTCGGGTGATCTGCGACTTATGATCGTGCGCGATATCAAACGCAAGACAGATCATGCTGTGGTCGCCGTCCGGCTAGGTGAGGAATGGCTCATTTTGGACAATCGGACGCTGATTATGGTCACTGCCGACGACGCTAGACAATATTATCCGCTCTTTGTCTTAGATCATCGGGGCGTCCGAGTGTCTGAGTTTGGCAGCGCGGCGGTCTTACGATGATGAGCGGCTCAACGACGGATAGGCGACCTCACAGATCGGTTCCAGGCGCCCTCATGCAGCGCCAAACAGCTTTCTGAAAAATTTTCTTTTATGCCGCCGTGTATCTTCGGTTCGCTGAGGGGTGCTTTGTTGTTCTCGTTTTTCTATTTTGATACGGGCGCTTATAAGCTCGTGGACCTTATATGAGACAACCAGGTGACGCTTGCTGAACTCGCGATATATGTCGTAGCTTGGATTAGCGTCCCAAATGAATCGTATGATTTCGAAAAAAAGCTCGCTGTCTTTTCGGAGGGCCGGGTTACTTGCCTCCAGGAGCGCAAACGCCGCGCGCCGCACTCGCGCATCTTTTGAGCTCAGCATGCTATACACGTGCGATCTTCGCAATGCGCCATGTTTGACCATCATGATCTCCCGAGGGTGAGAGCTTACAGCATCAAGACGATCAAGTAGGATGAGCCCGGTAAATTATGGTGAATAGGATGTTAGCGAGTTCTGAGTTTGCCTCTCGGCAATAACTCGCCGAATTCCATCTGGGAAAAAGGAGTGCACTGAAAAAAGCCTTGAGCGCATCGAGGTCGGCTGCCTCAAGCGATACTGTTAAGATTAACGAGCGAACGGGGCGGTCTGCTGCCATTTTAAATCAATTTGTAACCGAACTTCCATCAGCTTCCATCATCCGAGATGGCGTGCGTTGAGGGCGCAATAATGGGGCAAGCACCCATATACGCGCGCATTAATCGACCCGGTTTGTGTTCTTCAAAGGTTGGGCAAAGTCCTCACCCAGGACCCGCTGTCATGAGGGCTGGTAATCGTCTCGCTGTTGTATGCTTATGCTTCGGAGCCGCGCTCGCCGTGTTTGTCTCGGGATCACTTGGTCAACGAATCGGAGATTTATTTTTCTTTGGTTTGATACCTGCGGTCGGTTTCTACGCAGGCGGTAATATTCTAGGTCATGTGCTGATGTTCGGCGTCGCGCTATGTGACATGATTATGGCACGCTGCTTCCAGTACGCCGTGCGCTTGGCAAGGGTGCGCAGGCACGAATGTCTCGAATTGGTTGACGGGAATTGACACCCGGCGCCCTTTCCAGTCGAGCAGCAGGATTTCACATTTTTTCTGCGACCGATCAGATGAAGTCAAAGATACCATACGCATCACGTGCATAGCTCAAGGCTCGGATCCCCAATGACGACGAATTTCCGATCCGTGACGTGCCGCAGTCGCGTACTTCGGCGTCTGATCATCATAGGTATGTGGGGGACCGGGCTCACTTTAGGCTGGGTCGGTGCGTCCACCTCTTATTTGCCTCCCGATGCTCAACGCGAAGAGTCGACCGCTGGGGCGGCTATTGACGCCGTGGTCGAGCGGATCATCGGCGTTGAATCCGACGGCGATCCAAACGCGAAGAACAAACGCTCGAGCGCGACGGGACTTGGCCAATTTCTCGACGAAACTTGGCTCGACATGATCCGCGCGCACCGACCCGATTTGGTTAAGGGGCGCTGCCAAGCGGAAATCTTAGAACTGCGGAAGGACGCCAAAATCGCCCGTGAGATCACCGCACGATTTACCGAGCGAAACGCCGAGATTTTGCGGAAACGAGGTCTGCCAGTGACGCCTGGAACGCTTTACCTGGCTCACTTTGCCGGAGGCGCGGGAGCTGTGGCGATCCTGTCTGCAATGGAGAACGCGGACGCTGCCTTGGTTATGGCGAGCGCCGACGTAACGGGTCGAACCAAACGAGAAAAAATAATTAAGGCAAATCCCTTCCTCGAACGCTTCACCATCGCTGATCTTAGGAACTGGGCGTACCGTAAAATGCAGGTTCCTGGTCTATAGCTGCCTGGCGCGCCGGGGCCAAAGGTCTTGAGTGGTTTAAGTATCAACTATACGAATTCGAACCCATTAGAGCGTTTCTCTTTACAGCGGCCAGGCACAGTGCAGTCACTCCTTGGCCTGGCCCTCATCAATCTCGTAATCTTCCAACGCGATGTGGCAAAGCGATTAGGGCTGAGCGTCGGTCTTTTCCGCCTCAGCGTAAAGCGGGGCTCCGATCTGCGGAGGAGCAGCGTCCCTAATTTGGAGGCGAGCCGCAAAGTTCAACGAGATAATTAACGAGCCCCCCTTGGACCGGTCCTTTTTGCAGATCCGGGCGTCTGGCCACGAACGCGCGAACGTTTTTGGCAAGTTGTTCAGTCGTGAGCCGGCT
>DATNNZ010000400.1:0-2110 GCA_035601575.1 Chthoniobacterales bacterium | reverse complement strand
GACTTTCTCGCTATGTCCCGCGTCGTATCGGCTCTCAGCGCGAACCGCACGGCGTTCGGCTTTCGGGCACCGAGCAGCGATCCCCGGTACAACCCGAACTGTTACTGACTAGGCTGAAAAGAGCGACAGCAGATCTCGCTTCTTCGCGTCGGGTTTGTCGAGCTTTTCACAATTCGACTCGGCTCTTAGGCGAGTACGAGAGTTACTCGCGCTTCAATAGAGATGCCTTTTACCATAGCGGTGTGATGCAAAACGACTCACGTTAACACGAAAACCATCGGAGAGGCGTATTACCGGCTCAGCCAAGAAGCTGATACCACCCAACTGCGTAAGGTCCCGGAGGAGGACTCGACGGAATACGTACGCCTAGCCTACTCACTTCTAAGTCGATGGAACGACCGCTTTCGATGGAAAGAGTTTGAGGACCAGCCGAAGAATCCCATTCCAACACAATCGTCGCCGGACCATGATTCTGCACTCGGTATACGCGCCGTGAGCTTAATGAGACTAACTCAAATGACTCTCCCCCCTGGAGTACAAAAACCTGACTGCCGGACAGGTTGAATTGCGTTGCCATTGGCGTTTTGATCGTACAGCACCTAGCTCTCAAAAGTCCAGTATTGAGGACTTATTTGAGTCAACCGCGATTTATAAACGATTGGAGGAAGTCAGATGCGCCTACCAGCCGCGAAATAATCGATCGCTCGCCTTTCGGACGATGTCTTGGTGATCATGGTCGAACCATGGCGCGAAGTATCGTCGCGCCGTGTGCGATCAGGCTTGGTGGTTACAGCATCTGGAACTTGCTGCCGCCGCGAGGATTAGCGCTGTTGTACGCTGAGCAATGGTTTTGGCGGAGAATTCGGTGAGAGCACCGAATAATTTCGATTTTGGTATCGGAGGTCTATCGTGCATTGGGAGACAGCGGAATTGTGGCGGGTGCTAACGGCTCGCTGAAAGAGCGTTGAGGACCTGGTGATTGATTAGAAACGGGCAGAAGTTTCTCAACGGTGGCAACCACGTCGACCACCTTCACACGTTCCATACAACGAAAATCGATTGGGCAAGTTCGGAGAAAACAAGGACTGCATTCCACTTGATGACGAATAACGAGATGTCCTTCCCTTAGCGGACCGGTCAAGGCCGGTTCAGTAGAGCCAAAAATCGCTACCATTGGCACCCCCAGGTGAGCAGCCAAATGCATAGTGCCGGTGTCATTAGTGAGGAGAAGCTGACAGCGCTGCAGCTCGCCAATCAACTCTGCTAATGAGGTCCTTCCTGCCAAGTTGGTCGCAGCTGGACCGATCTTCTTAGCGACGTCCTCCGCCAATTCCAGTTCTTTTGCCGTGCCAAAAATTAACCAGTTGAGTTGATGTTTTTCCGCCAGGATTCTGGCTGCTTCACCAAAATAAGGCCAGCGTTTGGCTGGGCCGTATTCCGCACCTGGACAAAGACCTACCGTCCTCGACTCCGCGGCAACTCTGGGTATCGCCGGCAAGGCTTCTTCCATATCGGCTCCGATATGCTTCGCGATCTGCAAATAGATCTGCGCATGATGATGACTGATTGGCCCAGTATCCTTAGGCACCGGGATAAACTGATTTAGAAAAAAGTTCCGCCATGCTCTTCGGTAGCCCACTCGTCTTGGGATTCCGGCTAACCAAACCTCCAATCCGGTGCGAGGCGAGTTCGGAAAAAGGATCGCAACTTCGAACCGATTCCTGACCTTCTGAGCCACCTGCCACGCGTTTTCGCCGGCCTCAATCGCAATCACGTCATCGACTTCCGGAACCGTTCGCCAGAACTCGATCAGCTTGCTTTGCGCAAGAATCGTAACGTGTGCGTCGGGACGACCGCGTTTGATCCGGCGTACGGCTTCTACCGACATCACCGCGTCTCCCAACCAATTGCTCGATCGGATCAAGATTCGAAATGGTTGAAGGAGTTCGGATTCGGCCGGAAAGTAGACCCCGCGTTTGTAGGTCCGCAACAGAAACCGAGGGGAAGGAGTCTTCCACCGATTGTGCAGCCAGAACCAGTCTGCCGGATTCCTTTTGATTTCCGCTTCCACGTACCGGTTCAATTCAGCGGTGATTTCCTCGATCGAAGC
>DATNNZ010000399.1:0-13439 GCA_035601575.1 Chthoniobacterales bacterium | reverse complement strand
CGCTGGAAACAACTTTACGGCAGACCCGATTCGTTTTTGAAGTTATCGCCATCGAGAACGTGGAAGATGAGTTTGATCTGAGGACTTGGTCGGTGAAAACGCGCCAGGGTCGGCGGTCTTTTCAGACTAAGCTCGATGAATGGCCTCGTACGCTCGAAACCGGGGCCGTGATGATCCGCGACCTTTCCGGTGATCTCTATCAAATCAAAGATCCGACCGCACTCGATCCCGCCAGCCAAAAGCTCGTGTGGGCTTACATTGAATAGGAGACCTTCGGTGTTACCTTGGCGGCCTGCGGGATTTTGGAACCGGTTTCGCCCAGCGCCGCTATCTAATTTACTGATTACTGATTGCCGACCCCACGAAACCAAACCTTCGAACGATCAATCCGTGCACCGCGCTCCAGAAAAAATCCCTTCAGCTCAGAATTATAGAAAGAGCCGTCTTGCTCCGGATTCATCCCCAAAAAAATCTCGCCAGGCGGCTTAAGAATACGCGTGTGCAGATCGTCCAAGAAAAACTCCCACTCTTTCGGACCCCAGAGATCGGAACGCTTGTGTCCGTTGAAACAGATAGAAAACGCGGTGACTAAATCGAACTTTTCGCCAAGGTCCGGCAGCCGTTGATAGGCATTAATTTCCCAGATCACTCTTTGGAACCGGAACAGCTCAAACATTTCGCCGTACATCTCGGGGTCGGCGATATCCAAACCGATGCCGGAATGGCCCAGGTGCCTAGCAACCAAGAGAAAGTATCCAGCTCCGCTTCCAAGATCCAGGATTCGCAATGGCTTCGGTCGAAGTTTGAGGCGTAGCTCCTGCGCGCGTCGGATATTCAGTCTAATCCAACGGGGTGCATCCAAGTACTTTGGCCAGTGCGTTCTCTCGCCTGGCACTGCGTAACGGGTTCGGATCCGCTCGAGGCCGGCTTGGTCGATTTGCGCTACAACCCTCTCTGGGTTAATCGGCTGACGCCAACGATCAAAGGCGTTTCCCGCGCTTATCAGCGCTGAACCATTGGTCAGCTTGGAAAGTTTGTGAGTAACGTTCATGAAGGCGGATCGAGACCAAGAATCTACCCAAAAGCTGCCGGAAGCCATTTCGCAAGGAGAATTTTTACGTCACGACACGGAACGCTTGGCTTTTCCGGCGGCTTCTTTGGTAGCAGTCCGGCAGCCGCCAATGCGCGGCCAACTTAAGGCTTCGTTCTTCGGTACAAGCGGCGACGGTCCTGCGAAGCACATTATGTGGTTAAACTAAGAAATTTGAACGGAGCGGCCCGTTTACACTGGCCCCAGAACGCAGTCGCCTTGGCGTTGTTGGCTCGGACAGTTTGCCACAGGGTGACGGGGATCTGCTCGCTCGGCACCCAAAAACCCCAGTCGCCACGGTTTGCCATGGCGCCTAACTCAAGACTTGCTATACAGTAATTACTGATCACCGATTGCCGATACCGTAAACTCTAGGCTTGAGTACCTGCCGCAAACGTTTCTTTATTAGACTGTTCACATGCGTCCGCGTGCCAAGATTCTGATTTGCGACGATCAACCGGAGATCCTTGACGCGATCAAATTGGTTTGCTCGTCCGAGGGGATGCAGTGCAGCACAGTCAACTCGCCGGACGCCGTTTTGCCCAAACTAGCGGAAGAAGAGTTCGATCTGCTGCTCATGGACATGAACTATCACCAGGAGCGAACCGGCGGCCAGGAAGGGCTGAATTTGCTCCGCTCAGTAAATCAAAGCGATCCGTCGCTGCCAATCGTAGTCATGACCGCGTGGGGTTCGATTCCGCTGGCGGTCCAAGCCGTCCAGCTTGGAGCCAAAGATTTTCTGCAGAAACCGTGGGAAAACGAGCGATTGCTGTCGATCGTCCGTAATCAGATCGAACTCCGCGCTGCGCTGAAAGGAAAAGAGCGCCTGGAAGCTGAAAACTCGGTCCTGCGAAGCGCTCAGGCCTCGACCAGCGAGTTCGTCGCCCTCTCACCGGGCATGCAGGAGGTGAAGCGAATCGTTGAGCAGGTTGCCCCCTCCGACGCGAACATCCTAATTACCGGTGAAAACGGCACCGGTAAGGGCGTAGTGGCGCGCCTGCTGCATCAACTTTCGGGCCGGTTACAGCAACCGCTGATCAGCGTAAATATGGGCGGCATACCGGAGACGCTATTCGAGAGTGAGATGTTTGGGCATGTTAAAGGCGCTTTCACCGATGCTCGAGCAGATAGAGTCGGTCGTTTCGAGTTAGCGGACGGCGGCACCCTCTTTTTGGATGAAATTGCAAATTTGACCGGCTCGCAGCAAGCCAAAATTCTGCGGGTGTTGGAAACCGGCGAATTTGAACGGGTCGGATCCTCGAAGACCAAGCAGGCAAATGTTCGGATTCTAAGCGCAACCAATGCGGACCTGCTCGCGGAGATCAATGCGGGGAGATTCAGGGAGGACCTTTACTTCCGGCTCAACACGATTCAGGTGCATCTCCCGGCCTTACGAGAACGACTCGACGATATACCGGAGTTGACACGGTACTTTCTTGGAGAACTCACGGCACGTTACCGAAAGCAGGGCTTTGAAGTTAGTCCAGAGGCGCTTCAGGCTTTGCGCCGATATCCGTGGCCGGGAAATATTCGCGAATTGCGGCATGTGATGGAGCGAGCTGTTCTGCTTGCTCGATCCCAAACTATTGAGCCTACCGACCTTGGATTGCAGTCGGCAGTGAGCCGGGCAAACGTTTTGGATGAAATGGATTTGGAATCGATGGAAGCCCATCTGATCAAGAAGGCGCTCGATCGGCACAATGGGAACGCAATTAGCGCCGCCAAAGCACTGGGATTGAGCCGCAGCGCCTTTTATCGGCGCCTGCAGAAGTATCAAATTCCGACGACCAATTGAGGCTGGGTATCAGAGCCTTTGTGATGATCGTTAAACGATTACTGGCTAGGAACCTGGACCTCGTAAAAGAATCTGTTATCGTGGCTGCTGCACGATGGCAGATCCTCTGTTTCCTCCTGATCCTGAACAATCGCAAATCGACTCCGATCGAATCGCGGAGCTGGCAGCCAGCTTTCGTGAGTCAAAACATTATCTCTTAAATTCTATCGCGATTTGGACAGTTCAGGCGGAGTTGGCGAAGCGGGATTCAGAATATTACCGGAAACTGGCTGAATCGATCCTTGAGCGCTCGGAAAAATTGGTCGAGTTGGTTCAGGATACCGACAGCAAGCTACGGCTTATATCGCCCGAGGGCATTTTGCAGTAGGTTGGTATAGCGTAGCCTGAATCGGCCTATCGGGCCGGCCATCCTGGTGTTGTCGGTCTTCGGTAATGCCCCGGCGGCTGCCGGACCGCTGCCGAAGGCGCCAGGAGGATCAGGCTACTTTACGGTCTGAGGCTGGCACACCAGGCTGCGGCTATACCGCTGTACCAAAACCTCTGGTGGGGTGCCCGGTCTTGTGCTTTGGTGCTAGTTTACTCGTTTTTACCAAATGGCTGCGGAGAAGATTCGCATCGTAGGTGCGCGCCAACATAATCTTAAAGGGATAGACGTCGAAATTCCGCGCGAAAAATTGGTGGTGATCACCGGCATGAGCGGGTCAGGCAAGTCGTCCCTCGCATTCGACACGCTTTACGCGGAGGGACAACGGCGTTACGTAGAGAGCCTTTCTGCTTACGCTCGACAGTTTCTCGACAAGATGGAGAAACCGGATGTCGACTTCATCGAGGGTCTCTCCCCTTCCATCGCGATCGAACAGCGCAGCTCAACCGCCAATCCTCGCTCGACCATCGCAACAACAACCGAGATTTATGATTATCTGCGGATTCTTTTTTCCGCGATCGGTCAACCGCACGATCCCGCAACCGGGGAGAGGGTTTTCAAACAGACTCCTCAACAAATCGTTGACCAAATCCTCTCTTACCCGGATGAGACCAAGATTCTCGTTGTTGCCCCGGTGATACGCCAGGAGCAGGGAGAGTTTCGTGATGTGCTGGAAAAGATAAAGCGAGAAGGATTTGTCCGAGTCCGTGTAGATGGTGAGATCCTCGAGTTGGCCCGACCCGAACCGATCCGGCTGGCGAAAAACGCGCGGCACACAATCGAAGTCGTGGTCGATCGCTTGATCGTCCGAGAGGGAGTGCGCACGAGGCTAGCCGATTCGCTGGATACTGCATTACGATGGGGAAACAATCGCATCATCATCAGCCGGCAATTACCCGAAACCGAGCCATGGGAAGACGTCCCCTACTCAACCGAGTTTTGTAATCCGAGGACCGATTTTTTGCTTCCGGAGCTTACGCCAAAGCACTTTTCATTCAATAGCTTGGCCGGAGCTTGCCCCACCTGCCAGGGTCTCGGCAGCGTGAGTTTCTTTGATCCGGATTTAGTCGTGCCCGATCAATCACGCTCACTGGCCGATGGCGCCATTGCGCCGTGGCGAAAAGCCAGTTCCAGAATTCAAGCCTATCGGCGCACCCTCTTGGAAGCACTGGTCAAGACTTTCGGCGGAGATATCGAAACTCCCTTCGCGGAGCTGCCGGAACGCTGCCGAGAAACCATTCTTTATGGATCGGGCGATCGAGCGATTCGCTTCCAGCTCGGGTCCAAGCAAATCGAGAAAACGTTCGAAGGCGTGCTGGCGCAACTGAACGAGCTATACGAGCAGACGGAAAGTGAATTTACCCGATCTCGACTGAAAGCATTCCAGGGACGACGGCTTTGCCCAACCTGCCGCGGTGCTCGCCTGCGACCTGAGATCCTCGCGGTCACCATTCAGGAGAACTCCGGTCGCGAGGTTAACATCCATGATTATTGCCTGTTAACGATCGATGAAGCGAAACGTTTACTCGAAAATATTTCGCTTTCGAAACACCAGAAGATCATCGCGGCGGAAGTGCTTCGGGAGATCTGGAACCGCTTGCGATTTCTCGAAGAGGTTGGTCTCGGCTATCTTACCTTAAATCGCGAAAGTGGAACCCTTTCGGGTGGAGAAGCCCAGCGTATTCGACTCGGTACCCAGATCGGATCTGGACTTGCGGGGGTGCTTTACGTCCTGGACGAACCAAGCATTGGACTGCACCAGCGAGACAACGATCGCCTCATTCAAACGCTGATGCATCTCCGGGACCTGGGAAACACGGTCATCGTGGTAGAGCATGACGAAGATACGATCCGGGCCGCCGATTATATCATCGATCTCGGGCCCGGAGCAGGCCCGCGCGGTGGACAGATTGTCGCCGCTGGTGATATCGCAGCAATCGAGGAAAATCCTGATTCCTTGACCGGGCAATACCTGGCTCGTGCACTTCGGATCCCGGTTCCGCGAGAACGTGTACGTCCGCACGGCATGCTCTATAATGGTGGTATCCCGCCGGACCCCGGAACGGAAGGATGGTTAAGCGTCATCGGTGCGAAGGAGAATAATCTACGGAACTTAACCGTATCGTTTCCTCTGGGCTGCCTAGTCGCTGTGACCGGCGTATCAGGGAGCGGTAAGTCGACCCTCGTCGATGATATTTTGCGGAAAGCCCTGTTCCGTCACTTTTACCGCTCGAAGGAACGACCGGGCAATCATGATCGGCTGCTTGGTTTGGATCAGGTTGATAAAGCAATCGTGATTGATCAAAGCCCGATCGGGCGTACCCCTCGATCCAATGCGGCAACCTACTCCGGCGCTTTCGGTCCGATTCGAGATCTATTCAGCCAGCTTCCGGCTTCTCGCGTCCGCGGGTACGAAAGTGGTCGCTTCAGCTTTAATCTCAAGGGCGGACGATGTGAGAATTGTCAAGGCGACGGCGTGATTCGGATCGAGATGCATTTTCTGGCTGACGTGTATGTCGAATGCGAGGTCTGCCGTGGATCTCGTTACAATCGCGAAACCCTGGAAATCACTTATCGGGGAAAGAATATCGCGGACATCCTGGCTATGTCCGTCGATGAAGCAGCTCGCTTCTTTCGGAATATCCCTGCGATCTACGATCGTCTAGAACCTCTGGTCAATGTGGGACTAGCCTACTTGACCCTGGGCCAATCTGGAACCCAACTTTCGGGAGGCGAGGCGCAAAGAGTCAAGCTTGCGGCGGAACTCGCGAAAAAGGCGACCGGCAGGACGGTCTATATTCTTGACGAACCCACCACTGGCCTCCATTTCGCCGACATTCGCCAGCTTCTCGAGGTATTGCTGAAACTGCGAGATCAGGGCAACACTCTCATCGTCATTGAACACAATCTGGAGGTGATCAAGAGCGCTGACTGGATCATCGATCTTGGACCGGAGGGTGGAGTCAACGGAGGCTGGATCGTGGCCCAAGGAACCCCCGAAAAAGTGAGCGAGACCGCTGCCAGTCACACCGGACGCTATCTCCGGAAACTGCTCACATGAGAATCCTCTTCCTGACCGCGGCGATTCTCTTTTTTCTTACTGTGACCGGCGAAGTCGCTGTCGCAGACCTTTATCGCGAGGCAGTTCAGGCCGAAACCGAAGGGCTTCCGGAAGTAAGCGTCACGAAGCTGCGACAATTTCTGGCCGAAAACCCATCCGAACCGAACGTTGTAACGGCCAAGTTTCTGCTGGCCAAATGCTTGCTGCAGATTCGCCGGCCGGCGGAAGCTCTCATAATATTAGATGACAGTTCCCTAACCTCCGCTGAGGCACAGCAACTCAAAGCTGAAACGCTACTTCGGGTTCAGCGATGGGACGAAGCAGCCGAACTATTCAAGAAGATTCTAAATGCTACCGGCTCTGCGACCGACGCCCGTTTAGGACTCGCTGAAGCAGAGCTCAGAAAAGGCGAGAACGATCAAGCACTAGCGACTCTGCAGCCACTGCTCGAAAATGGAACTAACCCGGACTCCAGGGCCGTCCTAATGACGGCAGAGATTGAAGTCAATCAGGCAAACTTCGACCAAGCTACCATGCTCCTGAACCGGCTTGCTGAGGGGAACGATACTGAACTACTGCAAAAGCAGTGTTTGCTTGGACAGATTGCCTTCAAAGCCGGCAAACTCGACGAGGCGGAAGCCGCATTTAGTCAGGTGATTTCCGCGACCAAAGGTCTGACCGCTCGCCTCCTCGTGATAGCGCAGCTTGGTCTTGCCCGCGTTTCGATTCAGCAGCAAGAACTCGACGAAGCCGAATCAGTGATGGTGAAAGCCATCAATGATCAATCCCGGAGCATCATGCTGCCCGAATTGTTCGAAACGTTGTATTCGGTTTACGCCGAGGAACAATCCCCTATTCTTACGCCGCTCCTCCATTGGTCCCAGGAAGACCCCCAGGAGGTCGGAGCGGATCGACCCGCCTTTGCGCTTTATTACCTCGGAAAATTGCAGCTCCGAATGGACTCTAAGGCAAAGGGAGAAGCCACCTTTCGCCACCTGATCAACGATTACCCCACTCACCGGTTAGCGGGTTTGGCGACAGTTGCGCTCGCTCGACTCAAAATTGATCAGGGTTCGCCCGATCAAGCCATACCATTGTTGGTGAAATGGTTGGCTAACGAGGCAAATAAGCGATCGGTGGAACGTGTTCGGCAAGAGGAAACATTGGCCGAGGCGTATTTTCGCGACGCCAAGTTTAGCGAAGCCCAAGAACTTTATTTCCAATTGGCAGGAGTCGACCCGTTGAACCGCGCGCGTTTGCTCTATGGCGCAGCGATTAGTGCTCTCCGTTCTGGGAACCGGCCGCGCTATGAATCCGCCGTTCACGAACTAGGTAGCTCGCCCAACAACCAAGCTCTTCTCGGTAGTCTGGAAATCGCTCGAGCAACGATCGAAGCTAGAAGCGGCCAAACCGGCGCCGATACGACCTTACGGCATTTTTTAGCCAGTTTTCCGGATCATCCGCAGACTCCGGAAGCTCATTTGCTACTGGCTGAGATCGCCTTCACTGAATTGCCTCCGAATCATGCCGAGGCGGAAAAGGAACTCCGGCAGATTTCGACCAGTAGCCCCGAAATCGCCGAAGATAAGGCGCGGCTAAATTTCTTTGTACTGGCCGATGATCGACAGCAAAGCATCGCTGCGGTAGCGCGTGCAGCTCAAGATTTCATCCAGCAGTATCCCGAATCCGCAGCGCGCGCAGATGTTCGCCTCAAACTAGGAGAAGTTTACTTTCGCCAGAACGATTTTCCTAACGCCCAGACTCAGTTCGAACTAGTCGCCGAACAGCAGCCCGATTCCCCGCTGGTCGAGACTGCGTTGTTTCTAGCAGGCGAAGCCGCACGGAAAAGCTTGAATCCATCCTCGGTCGACCGCGCGGTGGACCTCTTTGAGGAAGTCTATAAGATGGACGGATCTCTGCGATTTCAAGCTCGGTTGGAACAGGCGCTTACCAAGAGGCAAATCCAGCAAGAGAAAGAGGCTATCGTTCTTCTGGACGACTTGCTTACGCAAAACATTCCTCAGGAAATCCGCTGCGAAACACTGGAGGCCAAGGGAGAGGCGCAGTTTTCCTTGGGTGCGAAAGACAAATCCCAGTATGAGGCCGCCATTAAGACTTTCGATAGCCTGGCCGGCGCGGAGACGAATACGCTGGAGTGGCGCCAAAGCGCTTTGTATCGTAAAGCGAAGTGTTTCGCACAGCTCGGCAAGACCGATGACGCGCTGGCCGCGCTCTATGATGTCCTCAATTCAGGAGGTAACCAGAGCGACGAATTCTGGTTCTTTCGAGCCGGATTCGACGCCGCGGAACTTTTGGAAACGCGACGCGCTTGGAGTTCGGCTGCCGCGGTGTACGAGAAATTAACCGCAATTCCCAGCCCACGCTCGGAGGAAGCTAAGAACCGCCTGGAACGCCTTCGCCTCGAACATTTCCTCTGGCCAGACTAGTGCCCTGTCCGCGAAAATAACATGTCTTTCGTTGCTCGCGCCTTGAAAAAGAGCTAACTGATCCGGCGTCTTTCGCGGACAGGACACTAACAATGATGAAAGCACATCCGGACCGTACCAGGGTCAGAAGTGGAACTAATCTAGAACGTGCTCATCTACTAAATCAGCGGGTTGTTTTGGAGACAGTACGCTTGAGTGAGCCGGTCTCCCGGATCGAGATAGCACGCCTTACCGGTCTAACCAACCAAACTGTATTCAATATAGTAGAAGATCTGCAGCGGATCGGCTTAATTCAGAACTTCGGGCGAAAAACGGCCGAGCGCGGCCAGCCGGCAAAACTCTTCGAGATCAATGCCGATGCGGCCTTCTCAATCGGCCTGCACATGGAGCGGGATCATATCGCCGCCGTCCTGGTCGACTTTAAAGGGGTCATTCGCTCACGTACTTACCGAGGCCGATTTCTAGCTACTCCAGAGGAGGCGCTGAAACAGGTCTACAGCTCGATCGCAGAATTACGTCGGGCGAACAAGCGTCGCCGAATCTGGGGACTCGGCATAGCGCTGCCGGGTCCTATCGATTTTCGTTACGGCAAGGTGGTTATTTCGCCTAATTTCCCGGGTTGGGAACAAGTCAACGTTCAGGATTACTTTAAGAAAAAAACCGGGCTGCGGGTATTGATCGACAATGATGCCACGGCCGCAGCAATCGGTGAAAGCTGGTACGGTGCCGGCCGCCTCCTGGATAGCTTTGTTTATATCTATATAGGAGTGGGCGTTGGTGGCGGCATCATCGTGAATGGTCGACCCCACCGCGGTTTCCGAGGAGGGTCAGGGGAAGTAGGTCATATCATCGTCGACCGGAGAAGGAGCGCCAAGCAGTGCGGTTGCGGGAAGAAGGGTTGCCTTGAGGCCTATCTTTCGCTCAGCGCTCTATCGCAACATCTAACAGATTCCGGAATCGTCTATACCCGCCTGGCGCAACTGGTCGAATTGTTCCATGAGAACAATAAGGTGCTTCTGAATTGGCTTAATGCCGCTGCTTTCTATCTCGCCGAGATGATGGACAATCTTCATCTCCTTTTTGATCCTGAGGTGTTCGTGATTGGGGGCCATTTGCCCGGACCGCTTTTGAATTTCCTCATTGAGCGCTGCTCAGACATTATCGGGAAAACGCGACGGTCGCAGAAAGGCGATTTTCCGAGAATCCTGCAGGGACAACTTCAGGAGGAGGCAGCTGCGCTCGGAGCGGCCGTGTTGCCGATCGATGACCTCATCGCGCCAAACTACGAGGGAATCACGAGTGGCGACCATCCGAGCCTGCTCGATATTTGGGATTTCGGTCAGTAGCGGGGAAAGTAGCCCGATGCCCCAGCCCGCAGTCGCTACGCGACAGCGTTGCGGGCGGGTCTAGCCTCAGGAGACATGGCACTGCCGGCTCGAAGAATACTATATCGACCGCTGACAGAATAATAACGTCCGTGTTCCTGAAGCAAGAGGGCTCCTCCGCTCTTCGAGCTACGGCGCGCGCGCCAAACGATAAGGCCGCGCCATAGCGAAGCGACGGCGGGATCGGATCTTTCAATTTGAAAGAATAATCTTGCTAACATTGGGCCGTTTCAACTAGAGATAAATTATCCCCCCAACGTCTCTGCACCCGCGGAGTACCAGAAGCCGGCTCCTGTGAGATGAATGGAGCCCCCTGCCGATGTATCCCATGGTGAGCCGGTTTCGGGATAGAACCAGGATCTATTCTACATATGAAGCGCCCCCGAAATGGATTTCATCCGGGCCCACAGCTCCGATATCTCGTCGGTCGAATCACGACCGTATCTCCCCAGGCTAGTCGAAACGCAAGGGCCCGCTTTAGTATTCCGGCTTCTCGTTTCCGATTTTCCGTCCGCGAAATAAAACTCGCAGCACTGGCTTAAATCGATCTGTCCGCTTAGTCACCGAGCGTAGCACCTCGGAGACTGCTTATCGTCATCTTCCAGCTCCCCATTCGAGTCAATCAAGCTGCACAGGCTTAGCATGGTCTTTCCGTGTTCTATCGCCGAGCGCTGCTCGCCTCGCAAGCGGAACGTCTTACGACGATTCGGCTACCAATCCTCTTCGTTCGGTCATCGGCGGAACGCTCCACCGAACCGGCATCAGATTTCTCCTGTCTTCCCTGTCCACCCCTAATCAGTTCCGTTTATGAAAATAAGCAACCTGCATCGACTGTTCCTCACCGGCTTGTCGATCTGCGCGTTCCACGCCCAAGGTCAACAAAGTACCGCTAACGTTGAAGCGAGAGTGAATCAGATTCTCTCGCAAATGACATTGAATGAAAAACTCAGCTACATCGGAGGGACCGGCTTCTTCGACATAAAACCGATTCCTGTCCCAAACCTCAATGTCGCTGTGAATCCCCAAATTTTCCAAACCGACGGACCTTTGGGCGTGCGCCGCAACGAGCCAAGTATTCGCTTTCCGTCTGGTCTTCTATTGGCTGCTACCTGGAATCGAGACTTGGCCGGGGATCAGGGAATTTCCATGGGCCGCGGTGCACGAGCGCGAGGTTACTTTTCCATACTTGGTCCGGGCATGGATTTTTATCGTGTACCAATGGGTGGGCGAAATTTCGAGTACATGACCGGCGAAGATCCTTACTTAGGAGCGCAGCTGGTTCCTCCGCTTATCATGGGGATTCAAGCTCAAGGGGTATGGTCCTGCGCCAAACATTATGTCTGTAATGACGAGGAAGAAAATCGCACGAATGTGCAGATCCTCCTTCATGAACGAACTCTTCGCGAAATTTATCTGCCGCCCTTCGAAGCGGCAGTAAAAGATGGACATGTCGCGACAGTGATGAGCGCTTACAATGCGGTCAACGGATTCTTCTGCAGCGAAAATTCGTTTCTTTTGACTGACATTCTCAAAAAGGAATGGAAATTCACCGGGCTTTTGATGTCCGACTATAATGCGATTCATGACGGATTAGGCGCTGCCCTCTATGGATGCGACCTCGATCTTCCGGCCGGCAATTTCATGAATGCTGCAAACCTGCTTCCATTCATCCCAAGCCCGCTTCCAGTATCGGCGATCGATGATAAGGTTCGCCGCATTTTGCGTGAGGTCATTTCCTTCGGTTACCTCGATCGCCAGCAGCAAGATACGTCCATTCCGCTGGATGATCCGTTCAGTGAGACGGCTTCACTCAATATCGCGCGAGAAGGTATTATCTTGCTCAAAAACATGCACAACCTACTCCCGTTACCAAAGAGCCAGGTTCGCTCCGTTGCGGTCCTCGGCTCGGCGGCACAAGACGCGCCGCCGACCGGATTCGGCAGCTCTTACGTGACACCGATCAACTTTGTTAGTGAGTTAGACGGAATCAAGTCCGCCGCTTCACCCGGCACCAGTGTGGATTTGATCTCGGCTTGTACGCTCGATCCAGAGAACTCGCTGTGGGAATACAGCAACAACGGCGAGATCACCCAAGGGCTGCAAGCAGAGTACTATAGTTCCAACGATCTCTCAGGAACTGCGGCGGTAACTCGTGTCGACAATCAAGTCGACTTTGACTGGGATACCGATCCCATACCAGTTTCGACTAACCAACAGGGATTTTCTGCTCGGTGGACTGGGCAAGTTCGTCCGCAAATAAATGGCGATTACGTCTTTAAGATTCGTGGGGACGGTGGTCTGCGGCTCATCGTCAACGGTCAGACGCTGGTTGATAACTTCTCTTCGCCCACTCGGCCTCCGGTCGGCTATGGTCCGACCGTCTCTTATTCCGGGAAAATAACGCTCCAGGCAGGGCAGACCTATTCAGTTGAAATCGATTACCGGCGCGTCGGGGGATTCTTCGATACATTCGAACAAGGTGGACTCACCGGGATTCAGGTAAGCTGGGCTTCATTGCAACCACCGCCCAATTTCAATAGCTATGATGCTGTCGTTATCTGTGCCGGAATTAGTAATGAATACGAAGGTGAAGGTGAGGATCGTTCGTTCACACTGCCAGAGTTTCAAGACGAACTGATTAAAAATATTGCCGCGGTGAATCCGCACACCATCGTAGTCTTTAATGGCGGGGGTAACTTTGACTCGGGAACGTGGATCAACCAGGTAGCCGGCTTCATTGAGGCGTTCTATCCAGGACAAAACGGAGGCCAGGCCCTGGGCGAGATATTGTTCGGGGACGTCAATCCTTCTGGTAAGTTACCGATCACGATGGAGAAACGCATCGAAGACAACCCGGCCTTCCCAACGTTTCCGACAATCAACACACATCCAGACGCCATTCCTTACAGCGAAGAAATCTTCGTTGGTTATCGTGGTTACCAGAAGAATCAGATACAGCCTCTGTTTCCGTTCGGTTTCGGCTTGTCCTACACGAACTTCTCTTTCTCTAATTTAAATGTTGAGCCAGCGAAATTCACCGGATCCGGCGAGGTTACCGTAACTTTCACAGTGACAAATACCGGCAAGCGGGCCGGCGCCGAAGTTGCCCAACTGTATGTTGGCCAGCAAAATCCGACGATTAGTCGGCCAATCAGAGAGTTAAAAGGTTTCCAGAAAATATTTCTGCAACCTGGCCAATCTCAAAAAGTAACGCTGACACTGAACCAGCGATCTTTT
>DATNNZ010000398.1:0-2905 GCA_035601575.1 Chthoniobacterales bacterium | reverse complement strand
TGGGCCGGCGGCTGCGTTGCTCGTCGGTTACAGATCGATTCAGATATGCGCCCTCCTAACGCCAGTCCGGCTCGGACCGCCTTGCCGGCGGCCCATTTTGAACGCAACGACGTCACCATTATATGTGAGACGGTACACTAGACCTCAACCCGACTCTTCCTTGTGCATGCCCTCCGCGATTGGATCTATGGCACCCCGACTTGGCTCTCCGGAACTGTTATCGTACTCGGAGCGGTAGCGATTAGCCTGCTTGCTCTGACTTGCTTCCATCGCTTTGTTCCGCCGGACATCCGGCGCGCTCACAACGATGTAGCTGGGTTTATTGTCGCTATTATCGGAGTGATTAACGCGGTCCTGTTGGCGTTCATTGCCGTCTCCGCCTGGGAGAATTTCAAGAAGGCCGAAGATGCCGCCGAATTGGAAGCGAACATGATAGATAATCTCTACGTCGACTCCGCCGGCCTCCCTCCCAAACTGGCTTTTACTGTGCGCCGGTATTTGCGGGATTATACTCGACTGGTCATTGACGAAGAATGGCCCGCTCAACAGAGGGGCCACACAAATATCCGAGGATGGAAACCACTCTTCCAGCTTAACGCGATCCTCGCGAAATATCGTCCGTCAGAAAACATGACAACGATCGATTCTGAGATCTTGCGCACCGCCAACGATCTCTACCGCGCCCGACGTGACCGGCTAGAAGCCGCGAAATCCAGAATTCCGATCGTCATGTGGGCGGTCACTCTGTTAGGCGGTGCAGTAACGATAGCATTCAGTTTTATTTTCGGGGTACCTAAGCTTTGGCTCCACATGCTAATGACAGGACTTTTGGCGGCTTCGCTGGCGCTGGTCATCGTGTTGATCGTCGCATTTGATTGTCCGTTTCGGGGCGACCTCAGCGTTTCTAATGAGGTTTACAGTCGCCTCTATGAGCGAGTGGTGCCGGCGATCACGATCGATCTGAACGACGTGCGGAATAATGAACCTGACTACCGCGGAATTTCCGATTCGATGTTAGCGGATCGTATTTATACCACCTACTTCTCCGATCTGCCCCGCGCGACATTTGACCGCCTCCTCGTTTCAAACGCGGAGTAAGACAGGAGTCCGCTCTCTCGAGCCTAGACAGTGTTTTGGAGCGCGACCTAGTGCGACGCTATCATTATCTGTGAGACGGTACACTAGTAACCGGCGCCGCCGGCGGACACCAGGGCTCAACCGGTAACCGAGTAGTTCAGTTACTCGTTCAGCGCGGCATCCCCGTGCGCGCCTTGGTTCATCAGGTCGATGAGCGTTCTCAGCGTCTGCGAGCGCTTGGCGTCGAAGTCGTACCAGGCGATTTATTGAATCTCGATCTGGTCCGCAAGGCGATGCAAGATATCGCACGGGCTTATTTCACTTATCCGGTCGACGATGGCCTCCTGGAAGCGACCGCAATCTTCGCAACGGCTGCGCGCGAAGCAAATACGGAAGTGGTGGTCAACATGTCGCAACTTCAGAACTCCAGTGTTGCCCCGAGCTTCCGCAACCTGCAGCATCGACTGGCCGATCAAATCTTTGATTGGGCGCAGGTTGGCGCTGTACATTTGAATGCGCCTCCCTTTTTTGAGAATGTCCGCGCGCTAATCGCGAAAACCGTTGCCGAGTCGTTTGGCGGGATCCAGCGGAGCAAGTGATCGAATGAGCCCTGCGCCGATAGGAAGACGTGGCCCACTTAAAAATCCTGAAGACACCAGGCCAGGCAAAAATTGCCTATGGTATCAGGTAACTGTTTCTCTAAACTAGTGGCTTGCCGGCCCGCTGTCGTCCTTGACGGGATCCGAAGTTTCTACGCAAATTCCTAATAATGAATGTCTTAGGAGAAGCGCAATTTCTTCTCCCGAACTTTGGCATACGCAATGCTTCGCTTAAGATGCATGACCACAAACATAGCCATTGATGCGGACGCTTGCCGACGATCGCTCTCGTTGACGGTTGCGCGGTGGTCGCACGAGCGAGCTCATACCGCGAAATTGTTAATCAACGATATCCTTTGCCGGACGGATCTTTCCGGCTTTGCGGCTTCTAACTTGCACGCCACTCGTGAAGCTTTGGAAAGAGCTGAATTCGAACTGAGTTTCCTGAACTAGTGTTGACCGGTCCGCACACGGACCGATACGCCCTACCTTCTTCAGCACGACGACGAAAACAAGGATCCTCGCAAAAACAAGAACCTCAACTATAGCGGTGCAATGTTAGCAAAGGGTTCGGTGACCGATGACTGCTTGCCGAGTTGGCTCTAGGCTGACATCCACCGCATTCAGTTTGTCTGCTATTGGCTATTGGCTATGCGCTTCGCCCGTGGTCACCGGGTATTCTCGGGGGTCGCAACCTGTGGATCGATGGGCCTGATTTCGACGAACAAGCCGTAGTCTAGACATGGGTTGCCTTTGGCGATTTGCGCCGCCTCGTCGAGATTGTTAGCGAGAATGAACCAGTAACCGCCAATCACTTCTTTAGATTCGCCGAAAGGGCCGTCTGTTATCATGGTTTGCCGTCCGATCGTTTTACCTTCATACGCGAGCCGTTGCCCACGTTTCATTTTTCCCTCGTCAACTAATTGATCAAGCCAGACATAGAATTGGTCGATCGCGTTCTGTCTTTCTTTCCGCGAAAGAGTGCTGTCCCACTGTCCGCGGGAAATCACCAGGAATTCGGTTGCTAGAGGTCGTTCGCTCATGATGGTTTGTGTTTCAGATTAGTCCAGAACCCGATGGAACGCAGCTTCTGAAGGTCCGAATGTCGACGGACAAAGTGCTTCCGGGACGAAACCCCAAAGGCGAAACAAAAACTCACGCAAAGACGCCAAGCCGCAAAGGAAAGGCTGAGCAGGCTTGTTCTTCTGTCCTGATAAAGCTTTCCTGGT
>DATNNZ010000397.1:0-2591 GCA_035601575.1 Chthoniobacterales bacterium | reverse complement strand
TGGGCCGGCGGCTGCGTTGCTCGTCGGTTACAGATCGATTCAGATATGCGCCCTCCTAACGCCAGTCCGGCTCGGACCGCCTTGCCGGCGGCCCATTTTGAACGCAACGACGTCACCATTATATGTGAGACGGTACACTAGCTCCTAAGCCTTAGCTTCTTCTCTCATCTTCCTCGACGACTGACCCTAGGTTATACAGATTCAAGCAATGAAATTGCCGCGCCTCCTCCTTCTGCTCTCCTTGTTTCCAATCCTTGGGCATGCGCAATCCGACAATGGCGTACTGCGATTTGAATCTGAGGGGTTCAACATTAACGCCGACGGCTTTAATGTTAAACGGTCGGATCTCGGCAGTGTAGCCGGTCAAAGTCCGGTAGCCGTGCTGTACCTGACACCCACCGGAGGCTTCGCTCCGAATGTGAACGTGCTAATCCAAAATTTCTCAGGCTCAATCAATGACTACGTCTCCGTCACGAAGAAGGAATTTGAATCGGCGGGAATCCAAGTAGTCAACGAACACATAGTCTCTCCGAACGAATGGATGGTCGAGTATGCCGGCACCTTATCTGGAAGATCCCTGCATTGGTACGCTCGTGCGATTAAGAACGGAGACAAAGCCTATTTAACTACGGCGACTGCGACGCCGGAACAATGGGAGCAGGTTTCCTCTAAATTGAAAGCGTGTGTTGATAGTTTCGCGCTAAAGAACAGCCTCCGACCTCAACCGGCGTCTTAGGCATGCTGTCGGACTTCGGGGCGGGTAAAGTAGGCGCAGCTTCCAGCTGCGAGGGCTGCCCCATTCCGCACCTGGAAGGTGCCTGTGCGCGAGCGCCGCGTTTCCTAAGTCCGACGGACTGCCTTGGGTTGGCTTTGTGTTTGTGTCGAAGAAGCGATGCTTGAGCTTTTACGGCGGTTTGGCCGGACCAGACCGAGGGTCTTTGCTCCGTTGGAATAGCGCAACCCTGCCCCTTGCTCTCCTATATTCGCGCACAAAATTTGCAGGAATTTCGCTGCACTCGGTGAGAGATCTGTTCCCTTCCAGAGGGCGTTCACTTCCAGCTTCTCGGGCGCGGGCTTAATGCGGTTGGCCGCTAATCCCCGGGGTAAACCATCTGCGAGCAGGAGACTGCAGGGCGCAATCCCTAGCCCAGCGCGCACGAGCCAATGCAAGGAAGGGAAATCCTCTGCGATATGGACCGGAAAGAGTCGAACGTGGTGCTTGGCAGCGTGGGTCATCAGTAGTAGCCCGAAACGCGGGTTGTCACGTAGCAAAACCAGTCGCCGATCGGCAAGATTGGTAAGTGCGACTACGGGCAACTTTGCTAGTGGATCGTCTGCGTTCAGCACAATTCCCTGTTCTTCGGTGAAGAGCCGGCGCTGTCGAAGCGACCGATTATCCGATGGCCGACCAATCACCAGGTCCAGATCGCCGATCAGCAGCTCGTCAGTTAGACGGTCTTGTCCTCCTTGTCTCACGGTAAGTTCGACGCCCGGGTGTTCTCTAACAAATGTGCGCAGGGATCGCGCAACGGTGGTGGTTGCGGCCGGTGGAATGACTCCGAGTCGCAAGAGGCCGGTTTCCCCAAGAGAGGCTTGTTTTACCATCCTGGACAAAGCATCAGAACGTTCGACCAAATCCCGCGCCTCGGGCAACAATGCTCGGCCCGCAATCGTCAACCCGCGCATCCGGTTGGTTCGTTCGAACAATGGCGAGCCGATCTCGGCTTCGAGTTGGCGAATCTGCGCCGTTAGCGCCGGTTGGGCCAATCTGAGACGTCGGGCGGCGCGCGAAAAATGCATTTCATCTGTGACCGCGACAAATGAGCGCAACCAGCGCAGCTCGATTGACATGAGCAAAACATGATCGTCGATCGCGATCGTGACAATTGTTTTATTCGATTTTGGTTATGATGCTTTTGAGCTCATCGTGAGCACATGAACAGGAACGCGTGGAGGTATTCTTTTCGACTCAAGCCCCCGGCCGGAAGGGAATCTTCATCGATGCCCCTTTTTTGGAATCCGGCCAACGAATCATTATGAATATCGGTATTATCGGAGCAGGGAGTGTGGGGCAAGCAGTCGGATTCGGGTGGGCGAAACGTGGGCACCAGGTTCGTTTCGGCCTGAAAGATCCATCGGATGATCGTGCAGCTGCATTGCGATCAAAGAACAATCGTATCATGGTCGCGACCAATGCCCAAGTGGCGGCGGCTTCGGATGTCCTCGCGCTCTGCACTCCGTGGGACGCGACCAACGCGGCAATCGAGTCCTGCGGCGATCTAAATGGGAAGGTTCTGATAGACTGCACTAACCCATTGAAGGCGGATTTTAGCGGACTGGAGATCGGCTTCGATACGTCGGGCCTGGAGAAGGTCGCTAGTTGGGCCAGCGGCGCCCAGGTATTCAAAGCGATGAATCAGATCGGCTCCAATCTGATGGATGGCCCAGCATTCAAACAGGGTCAGCCAGTCATGTTCGTTTGCGGAGATGGCAACCGGAAGAAAGTAGTTCTTGATCTTGTACGGGAGCTTGGATTTGAGGTCATTGACGCGGGTGGTTCGAAAATTGCAAGACTAGTCGAACCTTATGCC
>DATNNZ010000396.1:0-5344 GCA_035601575.1 Chthoniobacterales bacterium | reverse complement strand
CGCCCCTTAGCGAGCTGGCGGACGCGTAGGTCCGTCCGGAAAAATCAGCAGGCCCCGGACAATAATGCTAGTAAAAATTCTGTGGCCGTCGCAGGATGAATATTACTGAGACGATGACAGGCGATATTGCAACCAACTCGGTGGGAGTCGACAATAGCCGTATTATACGTGCCTTCGGGCAGGAAGCCCATGTTCTGGTTAGTTCTGAGCAAACGGATGACTCCTTTTGCATGTTGCGGTTTTCCTCTCCGCCCGGCAATGTAACGCCGCCGCACCTGCATCGCACGACCGATGAAACATTTTTGGTTGAATCCGGTGAAGTTGAGATAAATCTCGGCGGAAAATTGCTCCATGGGCGAATGGGCGACGTTATCTATCTTCCCAAAGGAATTCCCCACGCGCCAAAAGTCAGGGGGAACGACAACCTGACCGTCGTTGTGCGTGCCTGCTGGTTTTGATCGTTTCTTTGCGGCTTGCGCTGAAGAATTCAAAAAGGGAGAGCCTGAATTGCCGCTTCTCGTCAAGCTGGCTGCTGAATATGGAATTGAGTTTCAGACCGGTCCGCCGGCCTGAGGCAATTGTTAGATGGCGTTCGTTTATGACGGTGTCAGTTTGGCTGGACCGTATCGATCCGGGCACTCACCGCCGCATAAAAGGCCTGCGCCTAATCACGGCCATCGGTTAGTGAGCCGGTGAAGCTGAAACTGCTTTAAACAAGAGTGCTTCCACCATCGACGACAATCATGGCTCCGGTACTGAAGCGTTCGCGCATGAGATAGAGATAGGTTTCCGCAAGATCTTCAGGCTCCCCGACTCGACCAACGGGCAGCGCTTGGCCGGCTTTTTCGAATAATCCGTTTCGGTCAGGTTCGGTCATGTTTCGCCAGAGTTCGGTTCGGACTATCCCAGCACAGACGAGATTCACTCTTACCGGCGCCAGTTCAATCGCCAGCGCGCGGGTGACCGCTTCGAGAGCACCGCAGATTCCCGCAGCGATGACCCATCCTTTGTGCGGGCGCAAACCGATGACGCCGTTGGTCAGAATGATTGATCCGGTCGATTTGATTCGCTTGGCAGCATACTTTGCTGCCGTGACTGCACCCCAGAAACGGACTTCGAAAAATTGGCGGGCTCTTTCCAAATCGACAGCCGCAAACTCACCCAGATCCAAGGATTCGCCGGCTGTGACTGCGAGATGATCAAATGCGCCAACGGTCGAAAAGAAATCCGTAACAGCAGATTCCTGTGTGATGTCGAGGACATGACCTTCTGCGCCGGCTGGAAGGTCGGCCAAAGCTCGATCGACGTTGGTCTTTTTGCTTGACGCGACAATAACCGAAGCCCCTTCAGCCGAAGCCGCTTTGGCTGTCGCCATTCCAAATCCGGAAGTACCACCAATAATGACTACCCGTTGTCCTTCCAAGCTACGGTTGAGTGAGGGACGGGTGGGAGATTTTGTTTGTTGCATGACCATAATTGCAGGCGAAGCATGAACAATTCGAATACAATGGTGCGATCCAGTGAAACCTTTTTGCTATCATCCTTTCGATCTGCGCCAATTAGTGTCGTTCGCAGAAATCGCGCGAACAGGAAGTTTCCGGCAATCTGCCAAAACGCTTCATATCGCACAGCCCGCATTGAGCCGGCAGATTAAACAATTGGAAGCGGCACTCGGGATTTATTTGTTCGACCGAACTCCTCGTCACCTGCACCTTACGATCGAAGGAAGAGAATTAGCCGGCCGGTTGCCTGCTCTTTTTTCGCAAATCGATCATCTGACAGAAACGGTTAAAGGAGCGAGCACCGGAGGAACTGGCCAGCTTCGGATCGGGGACGCGGGCGTGCTGACGACCGAGGTTATCGCGCCGGCCTTGAGAAGGTTGCGTAAGCATTGGCGGAACTTGCGTCTTTCAGCCGTTCAAAATACCTCGGAAGGTTTTTTTCAAGATCTACTCGAGAATACGATCGACTGTGCTTTTCCGACGCTGGAAGCGAAGAGCGTCGATCTCACAAGTCATAAGCTATGCAAATTGGAAATCGGACTGGTTCTGCCGCCGGGTCACCGGCTAGCGGACCGGTCAGAAATTCGTTTCGAACAACTAAGAAACGAACACTGGATATTGCCGCCGCGCGAAGCTAATCCGGTCCTCTATGATGAGCTGATCAGCTGTTGCCATAAGGCCGGATTCACGCCGGATGTAATCGCTGAAATGACTCAACGGCCCAGAGTTGTTTCACAGGTCGCATGTGGCATCGGCATCGCGACTTTGGTCCAAACGATGACGCATCTCTGCATTGGCGGTACAACCTTTCATCGCCTTATCCGGCCGACCCCGATGATCGACTGCTATCTTGTTTATCGCAAAAATCCCTTATCGCCACTTCTGAAATCTTTCATCTCAATCTGTCTCGAACTGGGCAGGGATTTCCGATAAGGAAGCGAAAATATTTTTTAGTTCTTGCGAACTGTCACCGCCCTGACTTGGCGTACCCAGCGCGCCGGTCTTTTCTCGCCGGGAACGATGACGCGGAAGGACCCCTCGTTGGGTGGCAGCGGTTGGCCATCCTTGGTATCGGCCAAGAGGATGATCCGATCGGTCAACTCCGGGTCAAGCTCGGCTAACGCGAACGCCGCTCGGTAGCCATCGGTCGCCTCGATGAACACAGTGATTGCCACCGTTTCACGGATATGCTCCGTGCCGGAATCAAGCTGGAGGCCGCCCGCCTTGAGCACTTCCACCAATGGCGTGCCGGAATAGACAATCTCTCTGCTCGGGTCGTGAGGATCCTTCGTGCGCGTTTCCGCCCGGGGCAGTTTGTGCAACTCGGCTGCGTCGATTCGCCGGGCGTTGGGCACGTCTCCTCGTAAGTCCAGAAAATCTTCCGTTCGAGCGTTAGCGCCGCTGGCACCGCCGGACTTATCCTGCGTCCAGGCGCTGTCGATGGACCATAGACAGAGCATCCACGTCAGGCTCAGGAACAGGGCGCAGGAAGCAAAACGGTTCGACCAGGTCGTCATTTTCATATAGTCAGTTCTCGTCCGCCGTCCGTTGCAGATCAAAGACGGAGTGGATAGGTAAGTCTCGGTTGCGCAATCGACGGCCGAATAGGACGATGCTCTACGACACAATCGATTCGTAACGAATTGCCCGGCAGAAGAACAGAACGGCTATAAAATGGAGTACCAAAAGTGCAATTCACCGCAAAAGAAGGTGATTCCGGCTACGTTGATTGCCGGTGACGGCATTGGCCCGGAAATTGTTGAGGCCACACTCATGGTGCTCGACGCCCTGGGTGCCCCGTTTGCGTGGGAAGCGCATAAAGCAGGGATGTCAGCAATGGAAGAATTTGGGGACCCGCTACCCCAAAGCACTCTGGACAGCATTCGACGGACGCGGCTGGCGCTAAAAGGACCGCTGACCACGCCGATAGGCGGCGGCTATCGCTCCTCGAACGTCCGATTGCGCGAGCAGTTTCAGCTCTACGCCAACGTGCGTCCCGCTCGGACCCTTGTACCGGGAGGGCGCTACGAAGACATCGACGTTGTGCTGGTGCGCGAGAACATCGAGGGTCTCTACGTTGGCTTTGAGCACTACATTCCCATCGGCGATGACCCACACGCAGTCGCAATCGGCTCCGGGGTCAATACCCGCGCGGGCTGCCGGCGCGTTGCCGAGTTTGCTTTCGAGTACGCGGTACGCAATGGCCGCAAGAAGGTGACCATAGTGCACAAGGCCAACATTCTGAAGGCGCTTAGCGGCCTTTTTCTGGAGACCGCTCGAGAGGTGGGGAAACGCTATGAAGACCGTCTCCAGGTGGACGAACGCATAGTCGATGCCTGTGCGATGCAGTTGGTGCTTAATCCCTGGCAGTTTGATGTAATCGTAACGACCAACCTTTTTGGCGATATTCTGTCGGACGAAATAGCCGGCCTAGTGGGTGGGTTGGGTCTGGCCCCTGCGGCCAACATTGGTGTGAACGCCTCGATTTTCGAAGCCGTACATGGCTCTGCCCCGGATCTTGCGGGAAAGGGAGCTGCCAATCCCCTCGCCTTGCTGCTCGCGGCGACGATGATGCTTGATCACATTGACCGCAGCGAGCTTGCGCGTCAACTGCGCAAGGCGATCGATCTGACACTGAACGAAGATAATATGCGTACCGGCGACCTGGGCGGCTCGGCGTCTACCAGGGAGTTTGCCCAGGCCATCGTGGGCCGGTTATAGCGGATCGGGGTTTGACATTCGGCGTCTGCGCGAAAAAATCGACGATCCATTTGCGCAAAAACTGATCCACACGGTGCGAGGCACAGGTTACAAAGTGGCTCGCGAGTTAGAGTCAGGTACAGGTCCAGACATCGGTAACACTCAGGTTTTGAACGTCCTCAGCAGCTTAGCGAGTCGTTGAGCTCCGGAACGAAGTTCCTTCGGCGCCACTGCCCCGAATCCAAGCAAGAACCCATGCCGACGCTTCTCGCCGGCATAGAGAGCCGACAACGGGTAGACTTCCAGACGCTCTCTAGCAGCCGACTCAGCGACTATGATATCGGATATTCCAGGCGAAAGCCAGGCCGCGGTTTGTAAACCGCATTCGGCCCGCTGTACCTCGAGCCAATCACTAAGAAAGTTCTGAGCAACCTCTGAAAAAACGGACCAACGCTCAGCGTACAGCTCGCGCATCCGGCGGAGATGATGACCAAACTCTCCGGTCCGCATGAATTCAGCCAGTGTTTTTTGTTCGACCACAGGCAGATAACGATCGGTTGAATTTCTAAGAGCGAGAATCGGATCAACGAGATGATCTGGCAATACGAGGAATCCAAGCCGCAACGAGGGGAAAAGCAGTTTGCTGAATGAAGTGCAATAAGCGACGCAGTCCCCTGTGTCGAGACCTTGCACCGATCCCAGTGGTTTGGTCGAGAATCGGAAATCACCGTCGTAATCGTCTTCGAAGATGGTGACGCCATGTTCGCGTGCCCAGGTGAGAAGTTTGAATCGCCGATCGAGTGCGAGAGCTGCACCGGTCGGGTACTGGTGTGCCGGAGTAAGGTAAATAAGTTTCGGGACAGGTAAGGTATCGATCGCTTGTTCGACCTGAAGTCCGCGTTCGTCGACCGGCACCGGGATGACCGTTGCTCCCGCTGCTCGGAACAGATTTCTAGCGCGCTTATAACCTGGATTCTCCAGCCAGACCGGATCGCCCGCACGCAACAAGGTCCGGCACAGTAAATCGAGGGCTTGTTGCACCCCAGAGACCATCACGATTCGGTCGACATCGCAGCGCACCTGACGAGCGGGGCCAAAGTGCGCTAAGATCTCGCTGCGGAGGCCTAAGTCGCCGCGCGCAT
>DATNNZ010000395.1:0-6141 GCA_035601575.1 Chthoniobacterales bacterium | reverse complement strand
CGAACCTACTGACTCACTCATTTTGCGACTGGTGGTCGACTCGGTGAGTCCCGTCGGCTTCGATCCAGAACATCCGCTCATACAGAATCCGCGGTCATGGAGGGAGAATCCGGTGATTCAGGAACTCTTTTTCGCAGCTGGCCCGATAGTCTGCGAAGACATCGAAACAGACCCACGCGTGAACGACCAGTTTCGCGAGTACTTCATGCCAAGGGGAACTAAGAAGTTTTTGGCAGTTCCAATTTTAGTAGGTGGAAACGTCAGAGGAATGATCATCGTTCGTCACGGCGAACGGGCACCCTATCGGACTGAAGAGATCGAACTAACGCAAGCGCTCGGCCATCAAGTGATGCTTGCCATCCGACTGACTGAACTGGGTGAACGGAGCCGGCAGGCTGCGGTTTTGGCAGAACGGAACAGAATGGCTCGAGACGTCCACGATACGCTTGCCCAAGGTTTCACCGGGGTGATCGTGCAGTTGGAAGCAGCCGAATATGCGATTGCCGAAGGGGACCGCAAAGACGCTGACAGCCACTTGCATCGTGCGCGCGAACTGGCTCGAAAGAGCCTAAGCGAAGCGCGCAGGTCAGTGCGTGCGCTGCGACCGCAAGCGTTGGAGCAAGACGACTTTTGGCAAGCGCTCAAACGCATCATTAAGAATACAACGGTAGGAACAACGCTTCGCACGACCTTCGAAAGCCAAGGCAAAGCTCCGGTTCTTCCGCAAGCCTGGCAGGAAAATTTGTTGCGCATTGGCCAGGAAGCTTTAACTAACGCGCTCAAGTATTCCCATGCCAAGCATTTCAGGACGCGCCTAATTTGCAATGCGAAGGAAGTTCGTCTGGAACTTTCTGACGACGGGGACGGATTCCAAGTTAAAGACGGTCATGATGGCTTCGGTCTAACCGGCATGCGCGAACGAGCCGAAGAAATGGGCGGCAAATTGAAAATCGTTACCTCGCCGGGGAGAGGAACGACAATCACGGCGACGTTGTCCTTGAACAAAAACTCGGCAGCATGAATCGAAAAAAGAAAACTTCACTCAACCCGCACGAGGTCGCCCCGACCAGAACCGCCGTTCGCGCTAAGCCGACAAAGGTGCGCATCCGCGTCCTTATTGCGGATGATCACGGCATCGTTCGCGAAGGCTTGGTGTCAATGATTCGGCGGAATAAAGCAGATATGACGGTGGTCGGTGAAGCGACCAACGGTCGCGAAGCGGTCGACCTCTGGAAGGAGCATCGACCAGATGTGACGCTGCTCGATCTACGTATGCCCGAGCTCGATGGTGTCGACGCGATCAAAGCGATTCGTGCTAACGACGAGCAAGCCCGGATCATCGTTCTCACCACATTCGACGGTGATGAAGACATTTACCGCGCTATACAAGCCGGCGCGAAAGGTTATCTGCTGAAAGATGTACCGCGCGAGGCTTTGATGGATTGCATTCGCCGCGTGCATGCCGGTGAAACTTCCCTTCCTATGCACCTCGTGGCCAAGCTGGCGGAGCGCGTCAGCGGCGACACGTTGAGTAAACGCGAGATCGAGGTCCTGAAGCTCATGGCCAAAGGAAGAAGTAACAAAGAGATCGCTTCCGCCCTTTTTATCAGTGAAGGTACCGTCAAGTCGCACGGGAAAGCTATCTTCGCCAAAATGAACGTCGTCAGCCGCACTGAAGCGGTTACAGAGGCGACCCGCCGGGGCCTGATTCGATTGTAAGGCAGCGTGCCCGGGTGTGCCTATCCTACGGTCACCGAGTCTGGTTCAGTGTAGATTGGTCGCGTAAAATATTGCGGTGAATTATCCGCGTCTTCAGCAGCGACCTGTCCGCCATAGCTTTAGCGGAGGCGGAAGCTGCGTTTCAAGAAAGCCTAGGAGCCTGTCGGATTTGAAGGCGGTTTCGGCCCGAAGGGCCTCGGGAACTTAGCCCAAGCTTCAGCCTGGGGTGCTTTAGAATAAAGGTGATCAGCCCTGTAGGCGCGGAGGGCGTCCCCATCTGAATTTCGGCGCCGCGATATTTGGGCTAACAGGTATTCCTTCCGAGGCCCTTACAGGGCGGCGCATCCAAAAACACAACCCAGGCTGAAGCCGGGCTAGCTTCCCAAGGCCCTTCGGGCCGAAATCGACGGCGTCATGCCTCCTCCACGACCCGTTTGAAATTCATGAGATAGTCTCGCGTGACTTTGGCGAGCGTTGCCGGTTCGATGCTCGATCGCAACCTCACCGTAATCTCCGTCGTCCGAACGGAGAGCGGCTCCAATAAAATGACGCCGCGCGGAAAATTGTCCGAGATTGCTTGCCACGCAATTCGCCGCTCCGGAACACGAAGCACGATCTGCAGAACGGTCCGTTGTTCTTCGCCATCTATCAGAGAAGTGAACGAGAAATGGGTTTCGTCGACTTTCTGAATATCTCGTAGAGACGGCATGAATCTGGGCAACTCTTCGAAGCGAGAGCAGTAGGCGTAAACGTCCGCCACGGGAGCGTTCAGGACGATCGAGTCGATCTCGCAGTGCGCATCGAATGGCGCGAACTCGGTCTCTTTTTTACGTTTGTTCGGCTGGCGGCCGGTGGGGTTGATGTCGGCAGCGTCTGGTTCCATGGAGCGTTTCTAGGTTAGGCTCACCTGAGTTCCTGACGAAGGAGCGGTAGGAAGATTTTCCAGTCCCCCAAAGGGGGGAGAAGGAATTGGCCACTTGGTGACAATGGAATTAGCCCCTTGGTCGCATTAGAAGGTGGCATCAAAAAACCTAACCCTTGCGCCAATGCGAACGTTATGAGTGTCGGTAAGGTCGACTCATGACTACTACAAAAGCGCTCGAGTCATCGACAACTCAACCCGCTAAAGATCAAGTGACCGGTCGCGCAATTCTGATAACCGGCGCGCTGACCGGCATCGGTCGAGCCACAGCTCTGGCTTTCGCGCGTGAAGGAGCGCGCATCGTTGTCTCGGGCAGACACGGCGATAAGGGCAAGGCTTTAGTCTCTGAACTCCAAGAAATCGGCGCTGAGGCCACGTTCATCAAATCCGACGTCCGCCATGAGGATGAAGTTCGCGCTCTGGTTGATGAAACCGTGAAGCGATTCGGTCATTTGGATGTTGCAGTCAATAACGCAGGCACAGAGGGCAAGCCAGGTCCGTTAACGGACCAAACCGCCGAGAGCTACTCGGCTACCTTTGACACTAACGTTCTGGGCACGCTGCTGAGCATGAAGCATGAACTGCGCGTGATGCTTGCCCAAGGCAGCGGTAGCATCGTCAACGTTTCCTCGACCTACGGCAGAGCAGGTGCACCCGGCGCTGCTCTCTATGTGGCCAGCAAGCACGCAGTGGAAGGTTTCACTAAAGCAGTGGCGCTCGAGTACGCGGAATCCGGAGTACGCATTAATGTCGTCGCTCCGGGCACGACCGAGACCGGAATGCTAAACCGGTTCACCGGCACTCCCGAGAACAAAGCCGACCTCATCTCGCGCGTACCAATGAAGCGCATCGCGCAGCCGGAAGAGATCGCGGAAGCCATTGTCTTTCTCGGTTCCGATAAAGCTTCTTACATCACGGGAGCTTCTCTCGCTGTCGATGGCGGAAAGCTGGCTCGTTAACGGGAAACTACGCATCATGAGTTCACCTATCGGTCCCACCGACCTCACACGGCGTCCGCCGCGCAGTATGCGCGTCCGGCTTGGCGGGTTTGTGATTCTGGCTCGCATGCTCGATAAGGGGCGCGCTTTGCTGGCCAAGAAAAACGGCGAATACAACTACAACTCCCCTACCGACCAACATCTCGTCCGGTTTCTCGGCTTCGATCCGGAAGCTCTTTTGCAGGAGTTAGCTGCAGGGAAAGGCGACGGAGAAATCCTACAATGGGTGTTAACAAACGCTAAGACACCACGCACACCATGGGAGATCCAAACCTGGTCTGCATACTTCGATAACCGTGGACCAGATAGCGACGCCGAAACTCTGACCGGCTTTGCTGAATACGTCGGCCAATACAGCAAGACCCGGGAAGATATCAAGACATGGTTTGATGCCCTCGATCTGGACGACTTCGCCAGCTTCGGTGGCAAAGCATGACCGTTGAAATAGCCTAACTTTCTTCACTCTAAAATATAATAATTAGCAGGTCCGGAAGCGTCATACATCACCGGGTGCGAATCTGACCGTCGATGGTGGCACGAACGCCTGACCCAACGATGGCATTTGCACACGGAAGGCACTGTAATCCTCGAGTTCCCAAGTATTGAGGCAGCGAAAGGCTGGTATGATGGGTCGCCCTGTCGGGAGGCGCGTGCGCATCGTTTCAAAGGTGCGACCTATCGTGTCACCTTAGTCAAAGGAGTCAGGAGTCAACCTTTCACAGGCTCGCAACTGGGTAGAATTTATTAGAGCAAAATAACTATGAAAACACATAATCATCAAAAGTTATTCTCGCCCGTCCAGATTGGTCCAATCACTCTGGCCCATCGCGTTGTGATGGCGCCATTAACGCGTTCACGCTCTCTACAGCCAGGGGATACCCCTTCCGATCTGATGCGCGAATATTACACGCAACGAACTTCCGAGGGCGGGTTCATCATCTCTGAAGCGAGGGTTTAGTATCGGTCTGGGGAGGCGAGCGTGTCGCCGTGCGCATCGGCCCAAGCGGAACTTGGAACGGCATGTCCGACAGTAACCCGCAGGCTCTCTTCGACTATGTCGCCGACCAACTGAACCGGTTCGGACTCGCTTATCTCCACATCATCGAGCCACGGATCAAGGGCAACGTTCTAGCCGCTGAGGGACAGGCGCCAATCGCGTCCGAGCAACTTCGAAAAATCTTCAAGGGAAAAATCATTGCGGCTCCGGTTCGATTGCATCTACAAGCTTAGTCATTGTATTAATGATATTCGTTCACATTTAGTCTGTTGCTTCCTGCATCCGCTCGCGACTCTATGCTTGCATGCCATGGGAACACGCCGCTCTCACGGTTTAGCTGCGAGTCTGCATGTTACTCTCTGGCCGGTTACTGTAACCCTCTTGGTGTCGACAACCGATCCAGCTCTGTTTAGTAATTTGACTGTAGCCGTACCCGTAAGTTCGTTGCCAGATGCGGATACGGTTGTGAGAGCGTGTACCTGCCGGATCTGCCCATTCGGCAACTGGGTTTTGTAATCAATCACAAACTGTCCACTAGGCGTTCGGGACCAATGGCCGTGTCCGGCTTGCCCCTCGATTCCAAGGAAATTGCGGGCTGGCAAGTAATCAATCTCCTTCAAAGTGCCGTCGGGCTCATACGTCGAAGAAGCCGTCATCGCCCAGGGGGCGCCGGGCACCGATATCTTGAGTAGATATTCGCCTCGGTAAATCTCATTTGGAGATTGCGCTACGAGCGTAACCGGAATCCCGGCGAACACGGCGAGTGCAATTAACCTGCTCTTTATTTTCATTCAATTCGCTTATATGATGCTAACTTCTGTTGCTTTTGTAGTATTTCTAATTCCTCATCGTCGAGAAGTAGGGCAATGGAGTATTGCAGTACCGGGCTGCCTTCGTCGAATTGCATCGCACGCACACTGGATTGAAGGCGCTCATCAGGTCACAGGCTGAATGGAATCGTCGAATTTTGGCGAGTGTTTTGCCCATTATCCGCTGAAGTCACGTCCGGTTTCGCGGCGAGCTTACGTATCGCTTTCTGCACAGGCGACTGGTCTGGGTATCCCTGCTGAAATAGCCATTCGCGCCCCGCAATCACCTGCTGCATCAACTCTTCGACCTGCTTGTCCGGCGCTTCTGACCTCGCCAGCTTGGCCCATGCGACTCGCTGTTGGCTTTGCCCACGTTCATTCGGTATACCTGGTTTTTTCACTAGACGTACTTCTGTGTGCTATTTCACAGCCTGTAGCCGGTCTTTTTGACCTCGGCCGAGTCGTAAACGGTTCCGAACCCGCGTAAGTAATTAGGCGGCCTTCGTTTGATTAGCCCAGGGAGAGTCGATCTCCGTTTTCGCGACGTTGTTGAAGTAATTCGTGAAGATATTGACGACTACATGCGCCACGATTTCGGTCACTTCTCCTGATGTAAATCCTGCATCGTTTACCGCCTTGAAGTCGGCATCATCGATGCGACCTCGCTTTTCCACCACCGCAGTTGCGAACCTGAGA
>DATNNZ010000394.1:0-9687 GCA_035601575.1 Chthoniobacterales bacterium | reverse complement strand
CTGAAAATCCGTCAGCGGGATCGCAGAAAGAACTTCCGGCTCATGATAGTAGGAGTAGATGGAAGCCGTATCGGGTAGCCTTTGCCAGAACGTGAAGAGATCGGGAACTGATCCACATTTTCTGAGGTAGCTTATAACAACTTCAGGATCTCCGAGCTCATCGTACCACTCATCTCTGAGCCGGGCCACGGTCAGAAATCTGCCTTCGAATACCAGACGCTTGTCCTCGATCTGTACCCCAGGAACAGCGACAGCTCTGCCGCGGTCATAAACAACATCGTTCGTTAGCGTAGTCATCTAAGCGCAGGTCTTGCGTCTATCAGTTGAAGCGTAAGTCGTTTGCACTGTTTCCGCTGCCTGCCATGACGGCCGGGCGGAGAACGTTTGGGGTCAGGCGGGTGCAACCATTCCATTGACAGATTTGGAGGAGGAACCACGCTCAGGCACTGCCAATTCAAGTGATCGAATCCGACGCAGCCAATGTTCAAACATAACCAGGCTAAACAGCACCTTATGGTTATCCTGTCTCCCGGATTGGTGGTCTTTCACAAGCTTGTGTATCGGCTCAGCTTTGAGCAACTGAAACATTAGAGAGTTTCTGTCAAATAGCAGTTCGGAAAATTGGCTTTTCAGCGTCGACTGAAACCATTGATCCACAACATTTACGGCAAAGCCGCGCTTTTTTCGCCTGAGGATACGTGGCGGCAGGTAACTCCGACAAACCTGCCGATGCAACCACTTGCGCGTCCCGTTGCGGATTTTGAAGTCGGCGCCGAGTCGTTGGACGTATTCCACCACCGTGCGATCGAGATACGGCACCCGGGCTTCCAAACTATGGGCCATGGATAGTTTGTCGGCATACATTAGCAGTTCATCGGGAAGCGAAGAGCGAATTTCAAGGAGTTGAAAACCACCCAGTTCGTCGGTGTGCGCTGTCTGTGGCAACAACTCACGCCAATAATCAACCAGTTCATGATCCTGCTGCTGGGGACGCAGATCATCTTGAAAAAGCCCATCAATTATCTGTGCCGGAGCCAGTGAAAAAACGTCCTGGTAGCGTTTTAGCCGGTCCTCAGTCCCTAGTGAAGAAACGCCGCGCTTCAGTGTTTCATTGCGAGGCAAACGGTCGATCGCAAAACCAACGCTCGATCGTAGACCTGCTGGCAACCATCGCCACCACTCGCCATAATGAACACCTAAGTGCCGTTTATAGCCGCCGAACAATTCATCGGGTCCCTGACCGATCAGAGCCACTTTGACATCTTGTCGCGCGCGCTCCGAGACGAAGTACATCGGAACGATGGAAGAAGCCGCAATTGGCTCTTCCAGGCATTCAACGATTTTTGGGAGGGAGCGCTCAAACTCCCCTTGGTCGAGTCTTACCATGATATGCCGTGCTCCCAGAATAGAAGCTGTTTCCGCGGCATCTGCGAGCTCATCGTCCTCAAACGCTTCTCCGTAACCGATGGTGTACGCTGGCCAGGGCCCACCTTGCTCGTTCATCAGCGCGAGAAGCAGACCGGAATCAAGCCCTCCACTTAGAAGTATTCCTACTGGGACATCGCTTAGGAGATGGCGTTTCACCGCAGCCCGATATAGCTCCAGTAGTTCCTCGGTGGCTTCCTTATCGGTCTTCCGGGTCGAAAAGGGGCGAGGCACGTAGTTGTACCAACGTTCCTCGCGACATGCTCCTCCCTCCAAAACCAGCATCGTTCCCGGCGCAAGCTTTCGGATTCCGCGAAAAATTGTCAGCGGAGAAGGTGTGTATCGAAATCGCAGAAACATGTTGAGCGCCGCCGGGTCGACTTCCGGCCGCGACTCTTCCGCGGCCAAGACCGCGCGAATTTCGGATCCGAAAGTAAACCCGCCATTGGAAACCCGATAGTAAATGAGTTTAATCCCCATCGCATCCCGGGCTACTATCAACCGCTTGTTGCGGAAATCCCAGATGGCGAGCCCAAACATACCGTTGAGATGATTGAGGACATCGGTCCTCCACTCTTTGTAGCCGTGAACAATTACCTCGGTATCGCAATTAGTCTGGAAGCGGTGGCCGCACTTCTCCAGTTCAACTCGTAGTTCCCTGTAATTGTAGATCTCCCCATTGAAGACGACGCAAACGCTTCGCTCCGCATCAAACATCGGCTGGTGACCACCGGCCAGATCGATAATGGAAAGCCGCCGAAATCCCAATCCGATCGGCCCGGAGATAAAGTAACCCTCATCGTCCGGTCCTCGGTGAGCGATAGTATCGGTCATACGCCGAATCGTTGTTGGCTCGACCGGCTCGTCGCTCGCAAAATTAAACTGGCCACAAATCCCGCACATGGCGTCAAACAATAAGCCGATAAATTTCCGTTTGAAGACCCAAAAGGGAGAACAGAGGATACTTCACAAGGTTTCTGTCCAAATTCAAATTTTGGCTGATAAAACGGGAACTCCTTGAATCAACATTCGGGCAGCTCGGAGGCGATCAAATTCTGCGAGCGCCATTCCAACAATCTGATCCATATTATAGTAACGATAAGTGGCGAGCCGGCCAACGAAGGTTACGTCCTTCTCCAGCGCGGCGCGCTCTGCGTACTTTAAATAAAGCGCTCTGGCGTCCGGTGCTGGGATCGGATAATACGGTTCTCGACCCGGTCCAAAATCCTGCGGATATTCCCGCACAATTGTCGTCGATGGAAGTTGTTGTCCCGTGGCGTGTTTGATCTCCACGATGCGGGTGAAGTCTTGTTCGTTCGGATAATTCACCTGCATGACCGGCTGAAAAAATTCCTGCGGTAGCGTTTCTGGCTCAAATCGAAGCGAGCGATACGGCAAGCGTCCGAAGCAATGATCGTAGTATTCATCGATTGGCCCGGTATAGATAAGGTGTTTGAATTGCACCTGTGTGCATGCCTCACGAAAGTCGGTGTTCAGCCGTACTTCGATCTTTGGGTTCGATAGCATTTTCTGAAACATTCGCGTGTAACCATCCTTCGGCAGCGCTTGAAATTTCTCAGAAAGGTAGCGGTCGTCGCGATTGGTGCGAATGGGTATGCGTCCGCACACGCTGGGATCGAGTTCTTTCGCGTCGCGCTTCCACTGTTTGCGCGTGTAATTCTTGAAAAACATTTCGTACAACTTCCACCCAACCTGCGATACGATTACCTCCTCCGAGTTCTTCGGGCTATCGATCCTGACGCGCCATTCAGCAAGCTGGGCCTCCATTTCCTCCGTCGTGGAGGATCGACCTATCAGTTGCTCAAACGTATTTAAGTTGATGGGAAATTGCCAGTAGCGACCATTCGTCCATGAGAGAATCTTATACTGGACTTCGCGCCACTCGGTGAATTGACTGAGGTAATCGATGATCCGCTGCGAATTCGTGCGAAAGTAATGCGGTCCATAGGTGTGAAGAAGCACGCCCGCGGCATCACAATGATCGTAAGCGTTACCCCCGATGTGATTACGTTTCTCGACGATAAGGCAGGTCTTGCCAAGTTGGCTGGCAATCCGCTCGGCAAGCACTGAACCAGCGAAACCCGCACCGACAATCAGGAAATCAAACATTCGGAATCCGCTCTGCCATTTTAGCCGACGTCCATCAACGCTCGGTCCCCTACCGGCTGGCGCTTGCCCGTCGCGGCTTTGCCTCCGGCCTCGTCGCACAGATAGAAGGCCAGGCTTCGAAACATCTGAGCCTGTGCCCAACGGTGCATTGGAACGTTGTCCCAACTAAAGTGCAAACGACGAGAACGGAACGATCCATCTGACTTGATCCAGCAATCCAGGATATGCTGAACTACTCTATGCAACGTCTGTTCTAGTTCCGGAAATTCTCGCCGAAGCAGAAGACATAAATTAATGCATTCCGCACAATCATAAAGTTCCCTCTTATATACAGTCAGCCGGGGTGCTTTTGAAAACGGCTTCGGCAGCCCGTCGACGTCAAAAAGATTGCGCAGGTAATAGTTCACCCCTTTCTCTAGCGTGGAGCGGATTCGTTCGTCGCCGGTCAATTGCTGAATCTTGGCCAGGGCCTTCATGACGAAGCACGTGTGATAGTGATCGACAAAGTCCCGCACCTGATCCATGGCATAATACCACGATCCATTTGCTTGTTGCGTGTCGAGCACGAAGTTCAGATTTCGTTTGGCCCTCTGTGCATAATCATCGTTAGAAAACATCTGGCCCGCACTGGTCAGCAGAAAAGCCCGATAGGCCGAGGCGTTGACCACGCCTCCGACATCGTCAAAAGGGCTATAGGAGCAACAGCTTGCCCTGTCGGAGGTTTTGAATTCTTTGATGTCATTGCATGCATGTTGCGCAATCGATTGCAGGATCTCCCTCCACTCTTCGCGTTCCTCAAGCTGGTAAACCTTGAGGAATGCTTCGTAAACATACGGCGTCGTGGTAATCAATGGAGTGCCTGCCTTAATCGTCCCGGTCCTGGTCACCCAATCGAAAGGATACCCCCAGGCATATTCCTTGAAGCCGGCCGAATGCGTTCGTTTGAGCACGTCGAGAAAATGAATGGCTCGTTCCAGATATCTCGGGTCGGCAGTGGCTTGGTAGAGAAAGGCAAAGCCCATCGCATAATGCGCGTCGGCGATGGGAAAGCGCAAGCGGTGGTGAAAGAAGCGGCGTGCTGAAGGCAAAAAGGCCTCACAGAAAATCATGGGGACTACGGCCACCGTTCCAAGACCCTTGTTGCGGTAATAGAGTGACTTTGCCCGGCCGCCGAGGGAACCGGCAAAGAAGCTCTGATGATCCCACGAGGTTTCGCCGTAGGTATCCAGCCACTTGGTAAAGCCAGTTAGGAGGCGAGATGCCCGGCCTGTTAATTCCTTGGATCTTTTCGTTATCTCCATTTGATCTGGAGTTTCTACTCGCCGCGCTGTACTGCCACCGGACGTAGTCGGATAATCTGACTTAGTTCCTCTGGGTCGCCACCCGGAAGCTATCCAGTTTCTTTAACCTCAGGAGACTCCCGAAGATCGCCCTCAGCTTGTTCATTTGTTCCCGTCGGTGAAAACGCATCAACTCAGGCGAGATCGGTCTTTTTGTTCGTCGTAAAGCAGCCCAGCAATACCCTGCCAGCAACGCCAAACCCCCTATTATAAATGGACGTTTGGCGCTTCGATAACAAACCCGGAATAGCTGCCAGACGGGGGAGCCACCCAGGTAATAGTCTTTTTCGCCGTATGAGAAGAGCGATGCTACTATACCCCGTTCTGCAGTACCCAGGGAGCGATAATGATGAAACCGCTTCTCTGGAAATGAACATGTCTTCCAGCCTTTCATTCGGGCAGTCGTGACAGCGATCCAATCGATTCCGCCGGCTGGATTACCGATGTAGCCGCCTATTTCTTCAAAGCACTGGCGTCGAAACAACTGACACCCGCCGGCAACATGGTTCTCGCCTTCGAAGCTGTCCCTGGCTGAGTCGTAACCATTCTCGACAAAGGGCGTTCCTGCCACTCCCAGCTTGGGATCTTCAGCGAATTTATTCATCAAAAACTCCAGATATTCTGGATCAAACGAGAGGTCCGCATCCAGATTCCCGATCACATCGAACTCGCACGAGCCCAACCTTTGCAGGCCGGCATTAAAGGCATCAACCTTCCGTGAAAAGCTCCGCTCGGCACGCTGGGTACGCCGTACCAATTCGATCCACGGATAATCGCGGACGTAATTCTCCACCAATTGCGCCGTCGAGTCAGTCGAAGCGTCGTCAACAATGACCCATTGTTCGGGAATGGCGATCTGACTCACAACGGAGCGAAGCGTTTTCTCAATATAGGCTTCCTCATTGCGCGCGGGCGTAATCAAGACGTATCTCATCTAGCTCGAGGCAGATCTTCCCATTCGATCAATGATTCCCGCCGCGTGCAAGAGGCAAACGACCATCAGAGTGGACTCTGTCGACTTCGTTATGGCATTTCTGTGCTTCTTTTTCGGCATAGATCTGCGCAAATATCTGGTCCATAAGCCGGGCCGTTAAAATGATTTCCCGATACGGAACGGGCAGCGGAGTCTTTCCCTGGATACTCTGATAGAAACGTTGGATTAGTTCTTTCATGCCAAAGTCCTGATGAAGCCGCTGCCGTACGAAATTCATTACATTAACGGATGCGTTTCTGAGATATTCCCTGGCATCTTTTAGTGGTGGTAGAAAATAGGTCAGGTAACTCTTGTAAGCGCGGTTTTCTTTTCGGACCACGGTTCCAGTAATAATATCCGCAGTTATTGAACCGGATGGCCCATAGAGACGCAATTGATTCAAGTTCTTGATTTGAGTCGAGAAGCAAAAGAATGCTGTTGTGTCGCTCTTATCTCGAATCAGGACCCTTAACTCATCCAGAACCTCTTTTGCACCAAGAAGCCGAAGCTGTGAGCTTTGATGGGCGGTCACGATAATCTCAGTCAATTCATCGTCGAGAAATTCGACAAGTTTGGCAAGCCCATGACTAATGATGTTATGGAACAATTGGCCCGGCAGTCGTCGGACCCAGTGAGCGGGATTACCCAAAACGGGTGCCACGTAACTTATGTCGCCCAAATCGTAGGACCAATAGCTTTCCATATGGACAGGCTTCCCTCCCAGAAATCCTGCTTTCGCGAGCCGACGCATTTCCAGCATCTCAAGAGTGAACTGATAATTATGACCAGCTGTCATCTTCAAACCGCGCCTTTCTGCAAATTCGATCAACGCTTCCGCTTGTTCAGCTGTAACGGTAAACGGCTTCTCCAAATAAACGTGGCTCCCGAATTCAAGGCACTGTTTGGCGAGTTGGAAATGACTTTGTGGCGGGGTTGTAATGTGGACCACCTGCGGCTGAGTACTGCGGAGCATTTCCTCCACATCAGCAAAGCATTCGGAAATGTGAAAGCGCTCGCCCAGTTGTTTGGCCATGAGCAATTCTTGGTCGCAGACCGAGACTATCTTGCAATTCGGAATCCGATGAATCGCGCCAACGTGTTGATCCGCTACCTTTCCGCACCCAACTATAGCTATACGAAGCATCGTTATCTGCCCTTGACCTCAAATTGACCTAAAAACGCTTCCATCGCTTTATCCATGCTGATGCGTGGCTGCCACCGCAACAACTCCTTAAGTTTCTTGTTTGAGTAGCGATTCCCTTTCCATTCTGCGGAACAACGGCGGCGGTTAAAGACCGCAGGCAGCTGGTATTTCGACCACTTTGCATACTTGTCCCAGAGCTGACAAAGCGCACATGTTATCGGATAGGGGATGGAAATCGAAAGCCGCCCGGTTTTCTTGCGATATGCCCGCAGAAACTGACGGCTTGTGAGCGACTCATCGTCGACAACGTTGAATGTCTCTGCGTTGATGCCCGGAGTGAGTCCCGCCAGTACAATCGCTTCAGCGCAATTGTCAACAAAGGTTAGGGGGAGACGGTTGGATCCCCCAAGGTGCATAAAAATTCCAAAGGTATCAATTCCGACACGCCCGCTTAAGTCTCGCTTGCCAGGACCGAAGACGGCTCCCGGTCTCACGATGACGTACGGCATCTTGTATCGCTCGCCATATTGCTTGACCAATTCTTCCTGCTTGAGTTTCCCAAAGCCATACGCGTCACACCGTTCTTGAGGATCCTCTTCCAATGGGCATGTTTCATCCAGGACGGCGCCTCTTTTTAAATTCAGAGTCGAGTAGACCGCAAAAGAGCTTACATTGACAAAGCGCTTGGGCTGGCCGTACTCGAGAAAAGCATCCATTAAGTTGCGCGTAGCCAGGGCGGAGTTCATAAATGCTCCGGCGAATGATTTCTCCATCCCGGCGGCGAGATGCAGAATAACGGAAACTCCTTCGGTTGCTCGCCGACAATCATCGCGCGAAAGCAGATCCCCTCTGATCAACTCAACATTTTTCCCGGATGGACGTTGCTCCAACCGCTCCTTCAAACGGTCCAAATGGCTGGAAGGCCGAACGAAACAGCCTAGTTTTTCGAAACCGTATTCAAGCAACATTTCAACTACTTTAACACCAATAAAACCACTCGATCCCGTAATCAGAACGCGATCATCTGACGCAGCGATGTATTTTGAATTCACTGTGGGAAGATGAATCAGGTTAACCTTGCCGCGTTTTGATCAAATTTACTCCTTGCCTCCGTGTTCTCGCTGTTTTCTGAGACGGCGAATCACGCTTTGATGCTCCTCGCGGCGGATCTTGAAGAGAAACCTATCGTTCCGTGGCGATCGTAAGATTTGTAGGTGGTATACGCGGACACCACCTATATCTTCCAGCCTTGTTGGACTCGCATTTTAGCGCGTCGTGTAGTCGTAAAGCCAGGAGCATCAATCGTGATCCGCGACGCTGGAATCAGGGCAACGCTGAACGCTCCCACGGACAGTGGGAGCTGCCTACTCAAAATCTAGTCTTCCAAAACACCTCCATTGAACTCTCCATACAGGTGTCGAATATGTTAACGAACTCCGCTGCATTTAACCATCGCTCTTCTGCCAATTTGGGTTGGCCCTCGATCCAGTAGTTAAACTTTCCTTCTTTAGTTATGCGTTGCAAAAGCTCTATACACTGCAGAGCCTCGGCTCTAAATTCCGGAAGGTTAACCTCAAATGAAAGATATGGGATAGGCGTTCGCAATGTAGCCAAAACATGTGGTTCGTACCCCTCTACATCAATCTTTATGAAAAAGGGGACGCCGTAGGTGGAAATCAACTCTTCTAACGTAATGGTTGCAACTTCTCGTTTTCTCTCAAAATCCAGCTGTTTCCCAAAGCGTCCTTGATCGTGTCTTAATAGGCCGACCCATTTTTCATTGAGGGTATTTTTGGCGGAGCCTGGTTCATCAATCCAAAATGTTTCCGTTCCGATTGTATCGCTTACAGCTTTTCCCACAATAGTAACTGGCTTTTTAACAATACGATATGTGAGAAATCTCTCTTTTAAGGTCGCTTGATTGAACTCGTCAGGATCCACGGCTATAACGCGCGCCCCCAACGCAAGAAAAATTCCTGTTTTGTACCCCTGGTTTGCGCCAACATCGAAAATAAGCTCGCCTCTGCCAATTCCCGAAAGGGTTTGCTTATAGAACTTAATCTCACGCTGCAACTGATTGATTACCTCCCTATCAGCTATCATCCAGAATAACTTGTAAAGCCACGAGACTTTCATGCGCTCGTAAACATGAGCACTCCTCAATAGGTCTCTAACACAGTGCTTTAACGACCGCATATCGATACTTCGCGGTGCCAATTCACGCGCAAAGCAGATAAGACCACGGGGTGCTTTTTGGCTTCATAACTTTAACACCGAAATACCGCGCGAACGAACGAACACTATTGTGATAACCCCAATGCAGGCTTCCTATGCGCGCAGCCGACTTTGTCCTCGTCGGACGGGTGGCAGCCCAATATGTCCACCACAAATTCGGAGTCGATCACAAAAGCGGTTGCAATATCGAGAAAGACTCTTGCATGCCCGGAACTCGAAGCAGCTTCCCACTCCTGCCGCAAGTCAGGTTGATGCCGTGTTTAACTTCATGCAGCAACTCGATCATTGTCGCTCCCTACTTTGAAGCAAAAATCCGATCCCCGCAGCGACAGTTAATGCTGGGTTAGGGCGCAGAAACGACGCTGAGGTTAGTAGGCGGAGCCGGGCCCGTCAAAGGATGCGGATAAGTGTAAGGGTTATAGTTGGGCATCGGCGTATTA